>CAYXSD010000021.1:0-31575 GCA_964466335.1 uncultured Spirochaetales bacterium | reverse complement strand
TATTCCAAGGATAGTGAGATCATCATACTGCTCGTCTTCCTTAAGATGGGTAAACTCGGTATATATCAGCTCCTGGCTGTTCCTTTCAGCCTGTCCTTCTCGTTCCAAAGGACGCGAGAAGTATACCCTGTACTGCTTAAAATGTTCTTTTAAGAAATCTTTCAGCTTGTTGTCCACCCGTATTCTGTCATCCACAGTAGCAGAAGGATGGGGATAGAGCCGAAAAATTTTCTCCACCGCCACGGTGGCTAAGACCACCTCCTCGATGGTGCCCTGACAGGTAGAAAAATCAAAAACCAGCTCCTCATCAGGAACAGGGTTATGATACTTATAAAGGGTATACTGCTTCCTATCGAACACGGCATTAACTATCTTTTGGATCCTCGGAATTCCTAGTTCTTCGAATTCATTTCCCACAGGATGGGTGTCGTGGAGTTCCCCCTGTTTTAATCCCTCCTCTTCGCAGACAATGGGATTGAAGTTTCGGTCCCGGAATTTTCTCTGGGCTTCCTCCAAACCATCGGTAAAGAGAAGGAGGGCGTCCCCGGTATTCATTTTATGGGGAATCTGGACAAATCCCGATTGCATTTCCACAAGCATTGTAGGAAATACTCCGGCTGCCGGCGCTTCAGGCAGCTCTTTCGTTATCATCCTTCTTGTAGCGTTTTCATAAATATGCACCAAATTGTCTCCGGCATTGCAGAAGTAGCAGGCGCCGGTTTCCATATTTAAAACAACTACAATAAGGGCGGCGAAACGTCCTTTGAACCCCCGCTCTTCTAAAAGGTCGTTAATTCGGTATGCGAGCTTTTCACCGTGAATACCGTCTTTTTTTAAGTCCCACTCCTTAAAAAAGTCTAAGAAGATGGTAGCCACCTCTACCATAATGAGTGCTGCCGGTATCCCCTTTCCTGCTACGTCACATTTTACAATGGCATAGTGTTTATCATCGATTTTTCTATAATCGAAGTAGTCTCCGGAAACCCCCTTTGCACCTTCGTAGTATCCGAAGAACTCGGTGTGCTGATTGACCTCCTTACCAGTGGTGAGCTTGTTCCCCCGCGCATCCTTCTCCAGAGGAATAAACATCTTCTGGATCTCCTTACCCATGGTAAGGTCCTTGGAAGCCGCGGCGGCTTTTACCAAGCCGGTGGTCATCTGGTTCACCGTGTCCGCCAGAACGGAAAGCTCGTCCCGACTGCGCAGGGCAATAAGATGGTCCTTTAACTGCTCCTTATCCTCGGTATCCCGTATTACTTCTACTCCCCGGACCAACTTGGTAATAGGAATAATAATAATAGTGGCAAGTCCTAAAGCCCCCAGTATACCTAAGGCGATGGCGATAGCGGCAATAATGACGGTCCGCTGAATGAGGAGGCCAACAGAGGCATTGATTTCACGAATAATCCTCTCCGTTGATACGCCCAGACGGACCAGACCTCGGTAGTAGATATCCTCCCCTACCGTTCGGTACACTACAGGCTTGTAGAAGACATACTGCGTGTTTTCTTCATTCAATGTTTCCGCGTTAAACTCCGGAACAGAGCCTATAACAGCACCAATTTCGTTGAGGGTCTCGTTGACCTGCTGTTCTAAGACAGTTATTTCCTGCTGATACCGCCTAAGTTCCTCCGCCGCTCCTTCCTCAGTGCTTAGCGCGAGTTCCTTGGCCCTTTCCCCCAGAGCGTCCATTTGTTCTGTTATCTCCGATAACCTCTGCCGGGCCTCCCGGTTTATCTCCTCTTGCAATTCCGGGACCAGAGGAGAAACCCTGTCCTCCATGAAGTACATCCCGGGAACAAATTCTTCGGCGTCTATCTTCTGAAGGAGGTCAGGATCGTCACTGGCCCAGACATAGTCGAACTCTTCGGGGTCCTCCACTCCACTACCGGTAATGGTAGCAAACTGGGAGTCTTCCATGGCAGTGCGCTGTCCGGGAATAAGCCCCAACTCCAGGGTGTCCTTTCGAGGCAAACTGTTCTCCGCAGCGGATACCAGGCTGTCCAGAAGGACGTTAGTCTCTTTCTTAAGACCTTCACCCAAATTCTGCCGCTGGGTCTCCACCATGAACAGGCCCAGCGGAACGGAGACCATGGTAACTACCACAATCATCAACATAGTAATAAATATGGTAAATTTTATTCTTAGACCCATACCTCGCTTTTTCATTCTAAGTATCCTCTCTTTCTTCTCTGCTTTCGTCAACGATCCAGCGAGCACCAGCGCTCGAGCTTGTAATCTTAGTGCCCTCCCCTCTGCTACCAATCGGCCGATCCTGCTAATAGAAAACACCAATAAAAAGGCGGTAAAGGCAAAAAGCAGCCAGAGCATGGCATTGTTAAAAGTGAAGGTAAAGTACCGTTTTTGAATTGCCTTAAAGACTCGTTGAGAAGTAATTCCAAAATTTCCGAATTTCACCGTGCCCAGGGAATTAAGCTCCAAGATTTCACCGGTAAAGTAGAGTCCCCTACTTGGATGGAGGACTCCCACCCTGTAGGTGCCGTCCTGCACCTCCTCGATTACGGGGCCCTCAATTCTTCTGTCACCCCTGACCTGGTAGAGACCGTTCTCCCGGAAAAAAGTGTAATCGTAGGGTTTTTCTCCGTCTCTATCTAGGTAGACCTCCTCGATCTCTCCTCCAACAGAAAAGCCCCTCCCCTGAATAAAGAGGGTCACCGTCCCCAGTTCATCCTGATCGACGGATACGGAGGTAATGTAGGTAACAGGAATGTACTTATTCATTCTGAAGTAGAGAGTGGAGGTTTCGCCGGCATTCCCCACGGTGTCCACGGCCCTTACCGAGAGGGCCCACAAGCCGTTGTCCTGATTGTTATAGCTTATGCTGGAACTTCTCGTCCTGATATTCCCCGACGGGGCCTGTGGGCTGAGATCTTCTGTATCTACCTCTCGATTGTAGGGTCCGAGGTATTCTAGATTATAGCTATACCCCCCTATGTGCTCCTCTTCAGGCGGAGGTTCCCATTCGAAGGTATAGGTATTGGAAATGAGGTATTCCCTCTCATCGGTTATTAATTCCTCGAAGGATACCGGCCCTGGGGGTGTAGTGTCCCGAAAAAAGGAAATGGTTGCAGTCTCGGACCAGTTCCCAGCGTAATCCTGAGCCGCGAGGTGGAAGTACCATTCACCGTCCTCCCGGACAACTTTTTCTGCCCCCCTTTCATTCTGCAGGGTCATAAGACGTTCGGGGGCTTTTTCCTCAGGGTCCCTGCTCCAAGTATAGGAAAACCCCGCTATTCCCGAAGAATCCCGGGGGAGATTCCAAGACACCCTGTACTCGTCCTGGGAGTACCGTCCATCGGCACGGAAATTTTCCCCTACCGGGACCGGCGGCAAGACAGTCCGGTCCGGTTCCAAGAGGACCAATCTGGAAAGGTCAGACAGGTTGTTTTGCCAGACGACATAAAGATATCCCTTCATCGTAAGGGGAATTCCGAAAACAGAACTTCCCCTCATTCTAGAGAGGTCCCGCTCCGGCCAGAGAAATCCTCGTTTACGAGCAATGAATACATGTTCTTCACCGTACCTGTTATCGAACCATACAACCCAGGTCCTTCCATCATGGAATTCCAAGCGCGGGAATTTACATACCCTGCCTCCTTCCGTAACCCGCTGCGGTTCAATGAGCAATTCCCCCTCTAAATCGTACTCCCCATAGTAAATCTGAGGGTTTTCACTCCAGTATCCCCGCTCCCAGGTTAGATAGAGTTTCCCATCTCGTATAAGGCCGAAGGGACGCTGATTGTCATAGAGGCTAGGGTCCTCCTCATTTCCGGCGGAGGTCCGAGTAAAATCGGTTAACCACACTGATTCGGACCAGCTTCTGCCTCCATCGTCGCTACTCTTTAGGTAGAGTTGATAGTTGGAACGCTCCCCTATAAGGAAGGTCTGGAACACCACGTACTCCCTTCCTCCGCTGGACATGTGATAGGGCAGGAAGTTCAATCGAAGTTCCTCCTCCTCTATGAGAGGAGTAAAATCCCCCCATTCATAGCCCAAGTCGGATAAGGAGTAAAATATTGAAAGAGATTCCTCCGACTCCTGAGTTACATAGAGGATAAGTCCACCGTCCTCTTTCACAAACAACCGGGGGGTGACGGTAATGGAAAAGGAAATCTTTTGGGAGAGAATGGTAAAGGTTTCTCCACCGTTAGCGGAGTTGTAAATGGTAAGTTCCCGCTCCCCCGAAGCCACTGCCACGAGGATTCTTCCTCGGGAATCCACCGCAAGGGAAGAAATAGGCGCATCCTGTCCGGCATACCCGAAAGGACCGGCAAAGCGTCTTCTTTGCTCCCAGTTCTGTCCGTCCCTGGACACAAGAAGGTTGAGATACACCGATCCTGTCTCTTCGGTCTCTTTTATAAACTCGTGCCAGAGGATGACCAGATACCCCCCGCCGGTAGCGGCCTGGGGAAATTGGGCATTGGAGGTCACCAGAATTTCCGGGTCCTCCCAGAAAAGGTCCTGTCCCTCGAGGGGAAGAACAGCAAGTATGGCGAAGAGAAATAGACATAGAAAAATGCTGTGTTTCGCTTTTGTTGCTATATTCTTGATTCTATCCTCCGCTTTAATTCCAGTAGGGGTGAAAATTGACGGTTCTCCTCGTCCTGGAGCAACCGATTTACAATGCGCAGAGCTTCATAGTAACTCTGGGCGATGTATTTTTCCTCCGCCAAACGGTACTGTCGCTGTGCCTCGCTGGAGAGGACCACCCGGGCGGTGCCTCCGGAATCGCTCTGGAGCCGGTCCTTTAAGCGGATAATATCCTCGTTTTGCGGATCCAGCTTAAAGGCCTCGTTAAGGTACTCCAGGGCAATAGGAAACTGGGAGCGCACGTTACTCTGCACAATTTCGAAAGCCTGGTTGTACAAGCGTTCGGCCTCCCGCTTCTTCGCCGGGTCCGGCGGAGGTACTCGGATTCCCAGGGCAATCTCTACATCGTAGATTGCCCGAGAGAGTCCCGGGAAATTGGGCTCGATCTGCTGCAGGTCCTTCAGTTCGATGTAGGCCTCTCTCGGTTGGGAGGACATCTTCGCCTTTGCGTTTTCGAACTTGTTGCGAAAGAGAATATTGAAGTTGTCCCTGTCCCGGTACTGTTCAATTCGCAGGCTCAACACGGAAGCTTCCTGGTTAATGGGGAAGGGGATAAGGACGTAGAGCAGCTTTTCTTCCGCACTTTCAAAACGCTCTAAAGCGTCCCGTCTATTCCCCTCCTCTATCAATTCTTTTCCTATAAGGAAGTCTTCCCGGGCGAGATTGAGAAACTGACGCATCTCGGGGTAGAGCGGGTCCGTTTCAGCAATTTCCCGCCCGGTGCGGACAGAGAGTGCGGTCCTCGTAAGCCGCAGCCAATACTCGACTTCCTCGTTTGGCTCAACATTTGTGGTTTTCCAGCGACTCTGGGCCTGTACCAGGGAATTTTCAGCTCTTCTAAAATCTCCCTGGCTGTAGTACTGCCGGCCCTGATTTATGAGCTGCCGGACCTCAGCTATTACCAGCTGATTTTCTGTCTCCGTAATGCTTCGGGAGAGGGTCCGCGTTCGCTCATCCGATTCTTCCCGAAACTCCGGATCTTCTCTATAGGTGAGGGAGGTAACAAAGTTTTCCCCGGCGTCGGAGAGTTTTTCTCTGGCCAGATCGAAATCTGCCCGATCCAAGGCCTGCTCAGCCTCCCTAAGTCTGAGATATCCCTCCTCCCTATATCGGTTGGCCATAAATATAAGTTCATCCGCTTCGGCCACCAGCTCAGAAACACCATCGAGGAGGTCCTGAATAGAACTGTAGAGTTGTTCTCCCTCGTTTATCTTTGACGAGATCTTTTCGGTCTCACGGATCGACTCCGGTTCTTCTTCCAGGGTGGTAATAACCCCCTGGACCTCCCCGGAGAGTTCCTGAAGGTTGTCCCTAGCGGAGAGGAGGAGTTCCTTTCCACGAATGGGGTACTTTTCCAGGACAACCTCCGCGTCCTCCTCCTCGCTTAAGGGACGCTCCAAGCCTTGGATGAACTCGGTGCCCTGACTGACCAGTGCCCGTTCCTCCTCAAACTCAGAGTAGAGGGGGCTGTAGGAGATAACCGCGATCCTTGCGACGCTCTGTACCTCCCCGGATACCCCTTCCTGAACATAGGCTTCAAGTTCTGAAATCATAGTACTACTGATCCTAAGAGCTTCCGCCGGAGTGAGGTCCTCTCCCGAAATGGTCTGGTACTCAGCCTGGATAGACCTCCACTCCTCTAGAGCTTGGGACAGAACAAGCGTGTTCTCCTGAATTGCTTCCCGCTGCTCTAAGATGGTTTCAATGGATTCTTCCTCCGGAAGAGAGGCGGTAAGTTCCCGGGTTTCTCTTAGAGAGGACACAAAATTCTCATAGCTTTTGGTATACTTTACTCGGGCGTTGTAGGCGTAAAAGTCCGGGACCTTCTGCTTGACCATGTCCATTCCCGCTTCGGTAATCCCCAGGTCTCCCTCCGCAAAGAGCTGGGTGGACCAGAGATTCACCCGCTTAAATCCGAGATCAGCGTATTCCCCTGCCTTTACCAGAGCATTTTGCGCTTCATCCCACCTGCCCGCTGAGAGGTCCGATTTCGCGCCGGCCAGGGAGTTCCGATACTGCTGGTCCAAGACCCCGGCAATTTCCGCAGCCGAGGACTCCCAAAGAATTCCCATAGCACTGAGGATACCTTCCCGCTCTTCGGAGGTCCTTCTGCCGTTTATAAGAAGTTCCAAAAAACTCAAGTGGAACTCCTCCTCCTCTCGCGCCTTCTGAATCAGCTGGTTTTGCCTCTCCAAGGTAAGGCGGCCCTGAAAAATAGCCTGCTGGAGTGAAGCAAGGAGAAGAAGCGCCTCACTCCCGTCCTGCTCCAGATCAGCAATTCTCCCCAGGTCCCCCTGGTCAATTAGCGCCGTTTCCCTCTCAATACTTTCTAAGAAAGCGTTTTTTATCTCTTTGAACCGCTCAGTATTACTCACAATAGAATCTTTCGCCTGAGATACCGCTTCGGTGACGATGTTGCCGTAATCCTTCTGCTGATATTCGTCAAGATAGATGTCGAATCCGGTCAGATAGGTTTCCACCGCTTCCCAGTAGGAACCCTCGTTTATCTGTACCAGTGCTTCAGCCATTATCTGTTGAAAACGACGCTCGTTATAGAGAAACACCGCGGTGGCCTTCGCCTTTTCAAAGGATTCCACCGTGGCTTTATTGGGAGATTTATCCATTTCCTCTAATTCTTTGAATATTTCGTAGGCCCGATCGAGGTCAAGCTCCTCCTGATTGTAGAGATCAATAAGTTCCGCGTATTTGCTGTTGTAGATCTCCCTGGCCTTACGAATGTTCTCCATAAGGGCCTCGACCTCATCCAAACGACGAGGATCGGTTTGGACTACCTCTGAGAGTATAAGTATTGCGTCGTTGTATTTCCGTTCCTCGACTAGCTTTGCAGCTTCGTCGATGGGATCTTCCTGGCTTCCGCCCCCCTGGACCGGAAATACAACTATCCCCAGGAGAAAAATTGCGATGATTAGTACCGGCCCTATGGGCCTATGAAAAATAACCACTCTACCCCGAATATATAGTACTAATATAACACATTATCGGCATAAAAAAGAAGGGAACTGAGGATACCGCCGATTTTCTCTGTATAGAAATTGCTGTGAATACGGAGTAGATAAACAAAAGAAGAAGCGTTATAGTTAAAGTGATGAGGAAGGTGTTTTTTCTACTACTCCTTATAGTCTTCTCCTTTCCAGCCGTGGGCGCGGATTTTTCCGATATCTACGCTGATATAGGAGAATCTACGGAGAACATCGATCCCAATGCCGGGCTCACTATATTTCCCATCCTTCTTATTCCGGCAGGGGGGAGACTGGAGAGTATGGGAACGGCCTTCACCGCACTAGCCGACGACGCGGGATATCTGGAGGCGAACCCCTCCGCCAGTTCTGTTATGAAACACACGGAACTCACCTTTAACCACAACAACTGGATCGCCGATTCCAACCTGGAAGGTATTACCTATACAGTTCGATTCAACAACTTCGGTCTTGGATTCGGCGGTAAGTTCCTCTACCTGCCCTTCACCGAGTACAACGACTGGGGGGAGCGACAGTCCAAGGGTTATTACACGGAAACGGTAGCCACGGTAAACGTTTCCTATAACTTTTTTTCCAACTACTACTTCCACGGACTTGCAGTGGGAATAAACGTAAAGGCCGCCTACCGGTCTATTCCGGAGGCAATTTATCCCGAACAGTCGGCCATTGGCATTATGGCCGATGTGGGTCTTCTTACCCGGTTTAATTTCCTGAAATTCTATGCTTCCCGAGATAAGAACTTCTCCGTCGGGTTGGCCATGAAAAACATGGGCCCTCTGGTCCTAGGCGAACCCTTGCCTACGGCAGCCACCGCTGGAATCGCCTACTCGCCTCTTCGGCCACTTGTTATCGCATTTGATTTTACCTATCCCATTAGCTTTTTTCCTGAATTTCCAGCGGAAACTTGGGGGTTAGCATCCGGTTTGGAGGTAGTTATAACGGATTTCTTTGCCGTCCAGGGCGGATTTCGCTACCGCGGCTCAAATCCGAGGATATCCCTCGGAGCTTCGGTGGACCTTTCTTGGGTAAGTTTTCAGGTGAATTATACCTTGGATATGACCACCCAGCTGGGCAATGTGGACAGGTTCAGTTTGGCGGCTGCCTTAAATCTGGGAGATCGGGGGAGGAAGGAACGAAGGGACCGGGTAGACGAACTCTATGCTTTAGGGATGGAGGCTTACGCAAAGGGTGAACTGGAAACTGCTATTCGTCTCTGGGAGGAGGCCCTTGCCTTGGACCCGGGATTTGTCCCTGCTCGATCGAATATGGAACTGGCAAAAAACGCGATCAATTTACAAGAGGAAATGGAATCCATTCAATCTATTGAATAGGCCCCATATTGCGGCTCTGAAAGATGGCAATGTTGAAAGAGCCTCCCTAACTACGCTTATTTTCGCCGTCTTTTACCATTTCCTTTGCCCGCAGATAGAGCAAGTAGAGGGAAAGGTCCACTTTCCGTTTCTTTAACCATTCTGTAAGGTCTGCAAGTCGTCTTTTTTTCTCTTCCTCATTCTGATGGGAAAATTTGCTCAGAAGCTTTACATACTTCTTGGATTCACTTCCTCCGAGGTACTTTTGAAGGGCCTGAATAAACTGCTTCGCTTCTTCCTTCTCCTCCAGGTTTAGGTTTTCCCTATGAGTATCGGCAAGGGCAAGCAGAAGTTCCTCCCTCGATTCCTCTTCGCTCTCCGACAGCACCTCTTCCATCTTTCGAACAAACCTGCTGGACTCAAAGACAATACGGTCTACCTTGGTCCTTAAGGCAATGCGTTTTTTCATTGCCGGATCGGACTGTTTATCCCTTCTTCCCATGAGGAAAAACACACCAATACTACCGGCGATGGCGATGGCAATCTCATCCAAAATGGGAAGGGGGTCCCGAACAACAAAGGTAAAAAAGAGATATCCGAACAAAAAGACCCCCGAAGCAACGAGGAACTTCGGCAAAAACCGCTTTTCCCCGATCCAGTCGTTCACCCCCTCCTCAATAATCCGGTAAAGGACATTCCGAAACATGGTGAGCGCCTCGACCCGCGGTTCCTTTCCGTACCTCCCCTTCAGCTCTTTCTCCTCCATGACCTGGAGGGTTTTTGCTGTTTCATCAAGGGGATGAAGAAAGATGGGGGTCCCCTCTGCTCTCCACAGATGAAAAATATACAGGCTGTCTTTCTGTTCCTCTTTTTTCACAAAACCGAAGATACCCTGATATCTCTTCATTGTCAATTCTGGAACGCCTATTCAATGGATGAAGTTCCCTCACCTCCAGAATAGGGACCCCGAATTCCTCCGTAATTCTGCCCACTACCAGAAAGACAACAACCTCATCGAAGAGACGGAAGAACCTAGAATAAATATCGGGGAAGAGTACCGTCTCGAACACTCCGTACTCATCCTCGAAGCTTAAAAAACTCATATACTCCTTTTTTCGCGTCTTTACCTCCTTTCCCGCAATTACCATCCCCGGAATAGATACCTCCTTTGAGGCCCTTTTCCCACGCCATGCTCTGTCTCTGTTGCCGGGTACCGGCAGATTAAGGGGACTTTTCAGGCCCCTGGAATCGATGAGAGGCGGGAATTTTCCCCTTCCGACAAAACGCGAGACCCGCGGACGAAACAGCTCCAAAGGATGCCGGGAACAGAGGAGTCCTAAAAATCTCACCTCGTCCTTCAGCTTCGTCTCCCTCCGATAGTCCCCGATACAGGAGGGGACGGTCGGGGGAAAAAGGGGCGGCTCCTTTCCTGTCCGACTGTACAGCCAGAATAGCTGGGGCCTGGTGTAGCTTGCCCGGAGGGAATCCAGGGCGCCGGATCGTATGAGGACCCGCAGCTCCGCCGGTTTCGGACCGATTCTTCGAAAAAAATCGAATATGTCCTCGTAAGCACCCCTCCGCTCCCTCTCTCGAAGAATTACCTCCATTTTCTCACTGGAAAACTCCCGGATCTGGGAGAGTCCAACCCAGATAGTCTCTCCATTAAGACCGTACTCAAGACTGTACTCCCAGAGGCTTTTGTTGATGTCCGGCCCCATTACCCTTCCCCCCTGCCTTCGAGCCTCGTCCAGGTACACCTGTCTCCCGTAGAACCCGCCGCCGTTGTTTATAACCGAGACAAAAAACTCCAGAGGATAGTAGGTTTTGCACCAGGCCAGACGATAGGAAACCAGGGCGTAGGAGGCGCTGTGAGATTTGCAGAAGGAGTACCCCTCGAAAGAGAGGACCATCTCCCAGAGGCCCTCAAGGACCTCTTCGGATATGCCCTTCCTACGACCGCCTTTAAAGAAGCGCAGCCTGAAGGCCTTAAGCCGCCTCTTCCGGTCCTTCTTTGAGAGCACCTTTCGAAGTCCGTCAGCTTCGGCCGCGGAAAATCCCGCCACGGCGATGGCCACCCGGGCCACGTCCTCCTGGTAAACCATAATCCCTTTCGTCTCTTTAAGTGTCTTCCGAATAAGAGGGTGCAGGGGGGTGTAGGGCTTCCCGTGAAGGCGCTCCACAAAGAGGTTGATGAAGCGGTTCGCCGCGGGACGGATGATAGAGCTGGCAATTACCAGATTCTCAAAGGAGCCGGAACGCATTTTTTTCAAGAGCTGCCGGGTAGCGGGAGATTCCACATAGAAAACCCCCAGGGTGTCCCCCCGCTCAATCAAGTCCCTCGTACCCCTGTCCTTCAGTGGAGAGAAGCTCTCCCATTCTAAACGGTGTTTCCCCCCCCGGTTTATAAGCCGGATGGTGTCCCGCAGCACTCCCAAAGAGCGGTTTCCCAGGAGGTCGATCTTAATAAGCCCCGCCTCTTCTGTCGCGTCCTTCTCCCAGGCAATCAGGGGAAAACCGGTAAGGGATGGCTGGAGATGAGTATACCGGTTAATGGGACCAGGGGTAATGACCACTCCGCCGGGATGGGCGCCCAAGTAACGGGGAAGGCCTCGGAGCCTAAGGGCCGCCTCTTTTATGTAGGGGGCAATTTTCTCATCGTCCCCGTACCTTGCGAAACGGACAATTTTTTTAATTTCCTCCTCTCCTGCCCCCAGGGCAGCGGCGGCCTCCCGCAAAGAAGAACGGAAAGCAAAGGTTACATGGTCCGCCACCATCCCCGCCCTCCCGGGGTAGGTCTCGAAAACGTAGGAGAGAGCCTTCTCCCGCTCGTCCCAGGGGAAATCCACGTCAATATCCGGGGGGTCCTTCCGCCCCATGTTGAGGAAGCGTTCGAAGAAGAGGTTGTGGGAGAGGGGCTCCACGTGGGTAATGCCCAGGAGGTAGGAGACAATACTTGCGGCGGCGCTCCCCCTTCCGCAGGTTCTCGGACAGCGCTTTACGATATCCCAGACCACCAGGAAGTAGCCGGCAAAACCCTTCTTCCGGATTATTTCCAATTCGTAGGAGAGCCGCTTCTCCACGACGGGGGAGGAGTTCCCGTAACGACGGGTTATCCCCGCCAGGCATAGGCCCCGAAGCTGCCGGAACTCCTCTTCTCCATCCAGGCCTTGAAACCGGGGAAAGACCCAATTTTGGGGAAGAAGTTTCTCCGCCGATAGGGCGGCCATCCTGAAGCCTAGGGAGTTCTCCAATGCCTCCGGCACCGCGGAGAAAAAGCTGCGGACCTCCTCCTCCCCGGCAATGGTCCCTTCTACTCCCGGCAAACCGGTCAACGAACCGCTCACAGTAAATCCCTTTTCTGCTCCTCTTTCCTCCGGGGGAAGCATATCCACGGTGCAGCGGAGGTCCACCGCCCGAAGAAGATGGTGAAGACTGAGGTCCTCCTCCTTAAGCCGAAACCCCTCGTTTAAGGCAAAAAGGGGCAGCCCTTCCTTCTTAGCCCAGCGGACAAATCCGGCGTAGGGTCTTCCGAAGACAAGACCGGCGTAGAGCTGCTCTTTTCTCCCCTCTCCCCTCCCCGCTCTCCTCCCACGAAGCCTTTCTAAAACCTCCTTCCTGCTGGAGACAATCCACAGACCCTTCCAGCCTCCCTGACGGAGGTCCTCCACCGGATCGTAGATCATTCCCTCTTTCGGGTCTGCACGGTAGTGGAAACTCTTAGTGAGAATCTCGTTTATCCGCGCGTACCCCTCTCCGTCGATGCAGAGAGCGGTAAACAGGGGTATGGCTTTCTCTCCCGGCAGGCCATGGGGGACCGGGAAAAATGCCGTGCCGCAGAGGGGGAGAACCCCTTCCTCCCGGGCAGCACGGATGAACCGAACCAGCCCGTAAAAGTTGTGGATGTCCGTAAGGCAGAGCGCTTCCCAGCCCCGCCGGGCTGCTAAGGCACAGAGCTCCTCCGGGGAAAGACAGCCCCGAAGAAGGGAGAAGTAACTGCGAAGACCGACAGGCACGTAGGGAACGGGTTTTGTAGTCATACTTAACATATGTATAGTATTAATTTCCCGAAAGCGCAAGCCTTCCCTATTGAGGCTCTTTCAAAATTGGTTAATTTTGAAAGTGGCTGTATCGTGTTGACCAGAAATATCTACTTGCGGATAATGGGCCCATGATGATACCAAAGTTTACACAAGCTCCGGTGGTTAGGCCCAGCGCCAGATCCATCTTCCTTGAGGGAGATGAGAGAGGCGTTCTCCTCTTTCACGGGTGGACGGGATACCCCGCGGAAATGAAATTCTTAGCGGAGAAACTCCACAAAGCGGGATTCACCGTATCGGTACCCCGGCTCCCGGGTCACGGGACCTGCGGTGATGATTTTACCCATTCCGGGGCGAGGGACTGGTGCCGAAGGGCGGTGGATGCCTACGCCGACCTTAAAGGGATGTGTGAATTGGTCTATGTTGCGGGGCTTTCCATGGGAGGACTCCTTACCCTCTACCTCTCCTCCTTCTTTACACCGGAGAGGATCGCCTTGGCCGCACCTGCAGTAACAAATACCAACAGTTTTATTAAACTGACCCCCCTGCTCCGTTTCTTTGTTCAGAAAACATGGAAGAAGGAATTTCAGGAAGACACGGAGGACGAGGACAGAAGGTACTTCGCCCGCGAGTACTGGAGCTGGAACTGGATTTCCCAGGCCGCGGAGGTTCGAAAAATGCAGAGGTTGGTACGAGGTCTGCTTTATAAGGTCACCGCGCCCTGCCTTACCATAGTATCGAAAAAAGACCTCACAGTACCCCTTGAAGCGGGAGAAATTGTCGATTCTGGAATATCCTCGGCGAAAAAAGAGAACATAGTCCTGGAAAACAGTCCCCATGTACTGGTAAACGGGCCGGATAGGGAATTGGTGGCGGACTCTATTCTTCGGTGGTTTCTTGAGCGTCCTTCAACTGATTATACCGGTCCAGAAAAATCCTGAACCCTGAATTGGGCTTTTTAAGCTCTTTAGACCCCCGCGTTATCTTGCAGAGACTAAGCCCCAGCTTCTCGGCTATTTTCCGCTGGCTCATTCCCTCATCGATGAGTCGGACTAAGGCCCATCGAGTGGTAATCTCAGAAAGCTCACTGGGGGTAAGAAGACATTCCAAAAACGCCTTTATCTCTTCCTCGTTGTCCCCGGCGGCCAGGACCCGGGCCAACTCACTGAAAGCATTTTCGTCTATGTGGTGGGGGGAATTTTTTCGGTCGGCCATGATGATATGATACTCACCCGGAGCAGCGGGGTCAAGAAAGAGAATTGGTGTAGAAAGGTAAACGTTGGAAGCTTTTTTCTACTCCCCCAGTCGGATTCCCGGCAAAATACTTAACTCAACCGAAGCATCCAGGCGGGCACCCTTGGGCGCTCCGAAGCCGTCGTCCTCCCTCAGGTAGATGATTAGGTCCAAGGTATTAGGGTTGAGGAGCCAGTACTCCCTTACTCCGCAGCGCTCGTAGAGGGTTTTCTTTTCCGTTTGGTCCTTCCAGGCGGTAGCGGAGGAGAGAATCTCCAAGACCCAGTCGGGCGCACCGAAAATACCCTCCTCCCGACACTTATCCGGATTGCAGACAATCATAAGGTCCGGCTGGACCACCGTATCCGCCTCCTCGACGGCGGAATCGGGAAAGGGGTAGAGGTCTACCGGAGCAATAAAGGGTTCGCAGGGGTTCCCTTTCAGTTGGTTCGATAGGTGGGTAAAGATTTTTCCAAGAAGCCGTTGATGTTTCAGCTTCGGCGCCGGGCTCATGGCATAGGCAATTCCGTTAATCAGTTCCCACCGCTCATCGTCGGGCCAATTTCTCCACTCATCCAGTGTGTACCGTTCCCCGGGTTTCACCGCACTGGTACCTCGGCTTTCCATTTCCGCCTCCTTCTTCTGTATAGTATAGCTTATTCTTAGAGGAACTACAATTTTATTAGGATTTCATGTGATTTTTCCCTATATCCTCGTCCTTTCGGGGTGCGAGGTTGCCTTTCCCGGATTAATTGGATATCTTACCACCAAGCAATGAAAACAAATTATCATACCCATACATTCAGATGTAAACATGCTGAAAACGACGTAATTGACTATGCCCGAGAGGCTGTCCGACAGGGGGGAAGAGTCCTCGGAATATCCGACCATACCCCTATGTTCGACAATCGATGGGATTTCGTACGGATGGAGATCGACCTCCTGCCCGATTACGAGGAGGCCGTTGAGCTGGCCCGAAGAACCTTCCCGGAGCTTACCCTCTACAAGGGAATGGAGTGCGAATGGCTCCCCGAACAGGGGGGGTTCTACGAGGAGCTTCTCTACGAGAGAAACTTCGACTACCTCATCGGGGCGGCCCACTGGGTCCCTGGTCCCGACGGGTGGGAGGATATGAGTAAATTCACTCCTGCCCATCTTATTCGGTGGAGCAGGCTATTAACGGAAACCATGGAAGCGGGTCTTTTCGCCTTCTTAGCCCATCCGGACATGTTCGGGATAGGCTATCCGAAGTGGGACAAAAATACCGAGGCCTGCAGCAGGGACATCCTCGCAGCTGCAGAGGAACTAAGGGTTCCCCTGGAGATAAATGGTTACGGATTCAGGAAACCCATGGCAAAGGGTTCCGAGGGGAAGAGAAGACAGTACCCCTTGGATGAGTTCTGGGAACTTGCCTCGGAGTACGACATTACCGTGGTCTGCAACTCGGACGCTCACAAAGTGGCAGATGTCTATAATTCGATCCCCCTCTGTGAAGCAATCGCTGAGAAAAACAACCTGACCCGTGCGGACCTTGTCTTTCCTTTACTAGCAGCAACCTGATTACCAGCGCTGGTGCACCTGGGGCTTTATGTACTCCTCGTAGATCTTCCTTACTCCTTCCATTTTTTCCTTGTCCGGAGGCGGCAGCTCGGATGCACTTATATTGGATGCGATATGCTCCTCCTTGGAGGCACCGGGGATAACACAGCTTACCTCGGGGAACATGAGTATCCATCGGAGTGCCAACTGGGCAAGGGGGGTATTTCCTGAAAAGAGCTCCTTGAGTTCCTCCACGGCCTTAAGACCGGTGGCAAAATCCACCCCGGCGAAGGTCTCACCCTTGTCGAAGACGGCCCCTTCCCGGTTAAAATAACGGTGGTCCCCCTCGTCGAAGGTGGTGTCCTTGGTAAACTTACCGGTGAGAAGCCCGCTTGCCAAAGGCACACGGACGATAATACCTACATTACGTTTTTTCGCCTCCGCGAAGAAACGGTCCGCTGGACGCTGCCGGAACATGTTAAAGATAATCTGCACGGTGGCAACATTGGGATACTCAATTGCTTTTAAGGCTTCTTCTACCTTCTCTACACTTACCCCTAGGTTATGGATCTTTCCCTCTTCTTTTAATTTCTCGAACTCGCCGAAGATCTCCGGTCTGTAGTATACATCCCTGGGAGGACAGTGGAGTTGGATGAGGTCGAGGGTTTCAAAGCCGGTGTTTTTTAGACTCGCCTCTACAAAACCCCTCATTCTTTCTGGAGTATACTCCTTAGAAACGTGGGGTTTAATCTGTCTTCCACACTTAGTTGCTACGTACACTTTTTTAGAAATGTTACGTACAACTCTTCCTACCGCAGCCTCGCTCTTGCCTGCTTCGTATACGTCCGCTGTATCGATAAAGTTCACACCCTTTTCTATAGCAGAGCTAATTATTGTTTCCGCGTTCTTATCATCGAATCCGGAACCCCACTTGCCTCCTGCCTGCCAGGTGCCTAAAGATACCTCGGATATCTCAAATCCCGTCTTTCCTAATGTTCTCTTTTTCATCTATTTCACCTTCCTATTTGATATTCTTACATATCCTTACCATGTTAAGAGTAAGAGTAGAGGGAGGAAGAATTATATGCAAGCACCTTAAGAGCACCTTAATAGATAAAACAATAAGCGGGCGGCATCCGACTTTACAGAGGCCCGTGAAATATCTAGACTGAACGCTGTGGATACTCTACGAGAAAGAGACATGCATGCTCCCCTGACCCTCTATCTTAAAAATCAGGGTTACCGGATTAACTGCGAAGTGAGAGGCTGTGATATTACCGCAATGAAGGGAGACGAGCTCATCATTGTTGAGCTTAAGAAGACTTTCTCCCTTAGGCACATATACCAAGGCGTAAAGAGAAAGGAATTGACCGACTCGGTCTACCTAGCCTTAGCGATACCCCCGGGTAAATCCACCATACCCAATAGTTCCAATGCGAAGGCAGTTCTTCGACGCCTGGAACTTGGGTTAATTCTTATTCACTTTATGAAGACCAAAACGAAAGTGGAGGTTGTTCTTCATCCTCTTCCCTTCCACCCCCAAAGAAAACAAAAGAAACGGGCAGCCATAATAAGAGAGATTGACGGTCGTTTTCACGAGTTCAACACTGCGGGAATTCCATCGAAGGAAGAGACCATTACTACCTACAAGTTACAGGCGATCACCATCGCTTATCTTTTGAAGAAATATAAGGAAGCAACGCCTAAGCAGCTTCGCTCCGCCGGCGCCGGGGAAAAAGCCCAGGAGATCCTTTTAAAAAATGTCTACGGATGGTTTGAGCGGGTGGAACGGGGGGTCTATACCCTGCATCCCGCCGGGAGGAAAGCCTTGAAGCAGTACGGAGAAATTACCGACCGCCTTAAAAAAAAACTCACAGAAAATCATGAAAAAGATCGATAAAGAACATGAGCTAGGCGTACTCGGGGAAAAGCTCCAGGATTGAGCCCTCCTCGGCGGAGCATACCCCCCTCTCGGTAATAAGACCGGTGATTAACCTGGCCGGGGTCACATCGAAACCGAAGTTCCTTGCGCCAGCACCTTCCGGAGTTAGTCTTATCTCCTCCGTTTGCCTACGTTCTTCGTTAAATCCAAAAATATGGGTAACCTCCCGGGGATTCCTCTCCTCGATAGGTATGTCCTTTACGCCGTCGCTGATCTCCCAGTCAAAAGTGGAGGAAGGGAGGGCCACGTAAAAGGGAATTCCGTTATCCCGGGCAGCTAAAGCCTTTAGATAGGTGCCGATCTTGTTCGCCGCGTCCCCTTCCCGGGTAACCCTGTCCGCGCCGACAATCACCATATCCACCATGCCGTGCTGCATAAGATGGCCGCCGGCGTTATCAACGACTACATCGAAAGAGACCCCGTGTTGGCTGAGTTCCCAGGCGGTGAGGTTTGCCCCCTGGTTCCTCGGCCGTGTCTCGTCTACCCAAACATGGAGGGGAATCCCCTCATCGTAGGCGGTGTAGATCGGGGCGGTGGCGGAACCGTAGTCGACGAAGGCAAGCCATCCGGCATTACAGTGGGTAAGAATCTGCACTACCGCTTCCCCGCTTTTCTGTCGTTTAATCCCCTTAATAATGGTTAAACCGTGCCTTCCGATACTTCTGGAAAACTGAATATCCTCCTCCGCGATAATCCCGGCAGTTTCAAACGCCCTTTCCACCTTCTTTTTGACGTTTTTCTCTTTTTCCATAACCTGAAGCTGTCGTTTCACCGCCCACTCAAGGTTCTTCGCCGTAGGTCGGGTTTTTACGAGTTTCTCCCCTGCCTGATGTATTCCTTGAGAGAAATCTTCAGCACTCTTGACCGATAGTGCCAAAGCACCAAGATACATCCCGTAAGCAGCGGTAACGCCGATAAGACCGGCACCCCGGACGTACATCTCCTTTATCGCCATTGCTGCGTCATCCACAGATTCTAAAGAAACCACCTCAAAGGAATGGGGAAGTTTTCTCTGGTCAATTATTTCTATTATCCGGGAGTTTTTTTCATTCACCCAAATCGTCTTTATATGTTCACCCTTTACCTTCATTCTTATTGTCCTTCCTCCTAAAAAAGTTAAGAAATGGTTTTTGCCGCTGAGCAGATATACCTTTCATTCCCATGGACCCGGCCCACTCTACACTACCCTCATACTTGAAATCTCCTAAGACCATCATAACATCGGAGAGATTGTTCGCGCTATTGTACACAGGCACGAAGGTGACCTTCCCCATGTAGGAAACAAGGGCCTTGTCAAGTTCTATTTTTTCATACACGAGTTCTGCCTTTTTTTTGTCTAATTCGGACACCAAGTTTCTCGGAGATATGTCTTTAACAAAATCGGTTATAGACTTTTCCAGAAGATCAGCCCTTTTAAGCTCTGATTTTTCGAGCATCCCCGAACTACAGTGGGTGATCTTTCCGGATATACTGAAAACAATGATTCTTGAATCCTCCTGTTTCAGTATAATGTCTACCAGACTGTTCAAGGCTGAAATACGCAGGCTCTTTGCCTGATTGAGCTCATCCAAGGTCCTGTTCATTTCTTGTACCTTTTTCCCTAACCTTCCAGTCCTGCGGAGAATATTGACCAATGCGTCCCTCTGCATAAGTCTGCCGCTTCCTCCACGAAGGAGGGCCGCGGCCTTATCCAGTTCTTTGAAAATTCGTATACTATAGCCGGCAGCGATCACGTAGACAAAAAAAATGCCGACGATTACGAGAATGAAGAAGAAGAGATACTCCTCCGCCCTGAAATGGATATCTTCGCCCGCCAGCAGTGCTGCTTCATAGTAAAGCGAAAATCCGTAAATAAAGAAAATCAATGGAGCGGCAATGCTAATAAAAGCTAATAGATAGAAAACCCATTTTTTAAGCAACATAGCTTACTCCTCTTGAATTGCCTTCAGGTCTTCGTTATTTCCTACGATAAAGAGAATATCATTCTCATCCAACTCTTGGTAGGGATCAGGCAAGGTAATAATTTCTTCATCCATAGGATTCCCCAAATCATCTAAGGCGATCCGCTTCTTCTTAATGGAAACAACATAGAGATTGAACTTCTGTCTTAGCTTTAAATCATAGAGGGATTTTCCCGCAAATTTCTTGGGAGTAAAGACTTCCACGATGGACTGGTCCTCAGAAATGGGGATTGTTTCCAAAAGATTTGGTGAGTAGATCCGGTTTGCGACCCTTCTCCCTTCGTCAATTTCTATATTAATTACCTCATTTACGCCGATTTGTTTAAGTACTCTCATGTGGATATCCGAAATAGCTCTGGCAATGATGTAGGGAACTCCGTGCTTTTTTAAAAATGCTGAGGTGAGAATGCTGGACTCCACGTTATTTCCCATTGCTACAATAGCAGTATCAATATCGTTTAAAGGCGCGGCCTTAATGGATTCCTCATCAGTAGTGTCAATGAGGATTGCCTGGGTTACCGTCTCCTTTATCCGCTCTATAAGTTCTTCCTGATTATCGAAGGCGATTACTCTCGCCCCCTTCTCAGCAAGAACATTGCAGATCTCCATTCCGAAGGATCCCAGTCCAAACACCGCGAATACCTTATCATCATTCTTTGCCATCCCGCGTTTCTCCTTACTGTCTTATCTCTATCTACCCTACTGTTACCCTAAAGCGATGTCCGCCGACGGATATCGCGCTCGCTGAGATATCTCCCCCCCGGAAGCGGCAGCCAAAAGAGTTAAGGGGCCCAATCTTCCCATGAACATCAACACAACAATAACGATTCTCCCCACGGAAGAGAGGGAAGAGGTTATTCCCGCGGAAAGCCCCACCGTCCCGAAGGCGGAGACCGTCTCGAAAAGTATTGTAACAAACTCGGCCTCCTCAGAGAAGCTTAAAATAAAGGCCCCCGCAAAAACAGTTAAAGCCCCAAGAAAAAAAATCAAAAATGCCTTTAATACAATATCCTTGGAGATTGAGTGCTTTAACATTGTGGGGGTTTGTTCATTTCGAATAACGGACTTGATATACCATAGGAGGACCCCCAAGGTATTGACCTTTATCCCACCGGCTGTGGAACCGGAAGCTCCGCCTATAAACATGAAAAGCATAAAAAGGAGGTAAGTCCCTGTGTGAAAACCGCTGAAAGAAATAGTGTTAAATCCGGCCGTCCGCAGGGTAACGGACTGAAAAAAAACCGCTAAATACTGGGTCCCCAGATCAAAGGATGCCAGGGCGTTTCTATGTTCTAAAAGATAGAGAAAAACAAAACCCAAAAAGAGAAGAATCCCTGTGGTAATAAGGACAATTCTCGTATTTATCCTAAACCGAACAGCGGCAGCAGGACCTTTAGAAAATTTTTTCCGTACCCAGCTCAAGAATACATTTCGCGAGTTTAAAATTACTCCAAAACTAATTCCTCCCAGGATAATTAAAGCGGAAACGGTGAACACGAGAAGAGGACTTGAGGTATAATTCTCCAGGCTGTTGGAAAAGAGAGCGAATCCGGCATTACAAAAGGCGGAAACAGAGTGAAAGAGGGAGAAAAAGAAAGTTTTCCAGGTAATCCCGAAATCCCCTCCAAATTCCAGGAAGAGAAGAAGAAATCCTATCCCCTCAATAAGAAAGGTTATTCCGATAATATTTACCACACTTCTTCCTAAAGAGTTTACATCCTTTTCGCTAAGCATGTACGAAATAATGTACTTCTCCTCCACAGAAACGGACCGCCCCATTAAAAAGGCGGTAAAAAAGGAAAAGATCATAATTCCCAGTCCACCAATTTGAATGAGAATGAGGACGATGATCTGTCCGAAAAGACTCAAATCCACAGCAGTATCCACCACAATCAAGCCGGTAACACATACCGCGGAGGTGGATGTGAATAGAGCATTGAGAAACCCAATTCCCTCTTCTCCCGTCGAGGCTTCAGGCATTGCCAACATAAGTGTGCCAAAGAGGATCACCGCCATGAAACTGCCGAGAATTGTAATGGCAGGAGATCCCAGGGCTACACGCATAACCCCTTTTTCCTTCCTCCCTATACCTACGATTCTAATAATAATGTAGAGGTTCCTCGAAATTGTTAGGATAATGTACCCAATAGCCAAGACCCCGGAAAGACTGGTAATGAGGACCCCAGAGTAGAGAAGCAGAAAAAGGCCTTCACCCTTCCACCGGATCTCCCCTCTTCTCTCATCCTCAGCTAAACGGAAGAGGTAGTCCGCCCAAAAGAGCCCCACCAGAACAATCTGTATCACTGTTCCAGCTAGTCCCTTTCCGAGAAATTCGATGAGCAGGGAGAAAAATATTTGAAACCCGATAAAGAGATAGGTCCGGGAAATGCTTATGTGATCAATTCTCTGGAGTTTCAACTCATCCCTTCTTTGGAGGCAGGGGGATAAAAAGACTAGTTCTGGCTCGGTACTCCCTATACTCGGGGATATCTCCGTAGTTTTGCTCGGCCCTCTTTTCCACTGTAGGCACACCGCTGCCGAAGAGGAGGAGAACGGTAATGAATAGGGGACCTACAATCCCCACAATCCAAAAGGAAAAAGATACACCCTGAAGCGTAACAATCCAGAGACCCCACCAACAGAGAGCTTCCCCGAAGTAGTTCGGGTGCCTAGAGTACTTCCAGAGACCCCGACTCACCCAGCGCTTCGGATCTTCTGATTTAGCCTTGGATTTCTGCCCATCCGCAAAGGCCTCTATCAAGAGCCCCCCTGCCCAGAGGAGTAGCCCCAGCACAACGGTAATACCGAAACCGCTTTCAACACCGCCCTCAAGACCAATGCTTAAATACCTTGTTACAGGGACCATGACAATCCACACCGTTATCGCCTGCACAAACCAAAAGCCGGCGAATTTTAGCACGCTCCCACGGATGCTATCAAATCGGGGGTCCTTCTTCATCTTCAGAATACGAGTGAAGAGATATCCCCCTAAGCGAACTCCCCATAGAATGACAGCTCCTCCCACGACCAACTGATGTAGAGCAAGACCGCTCTGTCCTAACATTAGGACCAAAGCAAGAAGCACAAAGGTCAAACTGTAACTCAAATCGGTGAACACATCAGTTTTAAAGGTCGCAGCGAAAATAAAGAAGAGCACCTGTATACCGAAACTTACTATGAGTGTCCCCAGAACATTGTACGCGTCAAAAGCAAAAAAGGGTAAGAATTCCATTGTTCACTCTACCTCCTTGGTACAGGATACTTTGTTCCCCCATATTCAGCAATGGGAATATTCACATTGCCTACCATAAATATTAATATTATACAAGAATGCTTAAATTATTACTTTCTTTTCTCCCAGAGATGCTTTAGTATAAATACTTAAAGATTTTTCACAATTTCGTTCATGAAATTGGAACAACACAACAACACTATGAAGAGGAGAATTGTATGGCTACATTGGATCCGACAAAAATGAAGGACTGGGAAATTGCTGAAGCAGCCCAGGAGAATATGAGTACCGTCTACGATTTAGCGGACACATTAGGTTTGGAAAAGATGGAACTCTTTCCCTATGGGCATTTCGTAGGCAAATTGGACTACATGAAAATTCTTGACCGGTTAGAAAATAAAAAAAACGGCAAGTACATCGAAGTAACCGCCATTACCCCCACTCCCCTTGGAGAGGGGAAAACCACCACCAGTATGGGACTGGTACAGGGACTTGGGAAAATAGGTAAAAGCGTCATTGGAGCTATTCGGCAGCCCTCAGGAGGACCAACCTTTAATATTAAAGGTTCTGCTGCCGGAGGCGGGTTGGCCCAATGTATTCCCTTAACTGATTTCAGCCTGGGACTTACCGGAGACATAGATGCCATTACCAATGCCCATAATTTGGCAATGGTAGCCCTCACTTCCCGAATTCAGCACGAATTTAACTACGGCGATGCAACTTTGGAGAAAAAGGGATTAAAACGACTGGATATAGATCCGCGGAACCCCGCCATGGGCTGGGCTATAGACTTCTGTGCTCAGTCTCTTCGGGAGATTATCATAGGATTAGGCGGAAAGATGGACGGGTTTATGATGAAATCCGGCTTCCAGATTACCGTTTCCTCCGAAGTCATGGCAATTTTGGCTGTCGCCAATGATTTAGCTGATATGAGGCAGCGAATGGCAAAAATCGTTGTCGGGTACGACAAAAAAGGAAATCCGGTTACCGCCGGCGACCTGGAAGTAGATGGAGCTATGACCGCGTTGATGAGCAAGGCCATTAATCCGAATTTAATGCAGACCCTGGAAGGCCAACCCGTACTCGTCCATGCCGGTCCCTTTGCCAACATTGCCATCGGACAGAGCTCTATCATAGCCGACCGATTGGGACTCAAACTGGCGGACTATCATGTAACCGAAAGCGGCTTCGGTGCGGATATCGGCTTTGAGAAGTTCTGGAACCTGAAGGCCCGTTTCTCCGGATTAACTCCGGATGTCTCCGTAGTGGTTGCCACCATCCGCGCTTTAAAGATGCACGGCGGCGGTCCGAGTGTAGCGCCCGGGAAACCCCTGGACAAGGCCTACACTGAGGAAAACATAGGCCTCGTTGAAAAGGGTGTAGAGAACCTTCTCGCCCATATTGAAACGGTTAAAAAGAGCGGTATCAAACCTGTTGTCTGTATCAATCACTTCTATACAGATACCAACGGCGAAGTGGAAGCTGTCCGTAAGGCCGTAGAAGCTGCCGGAGCGAGAGTAGCGGTAAGTAAGCACTGGGAAAAGGGCGGCGAAGGAGCGAAGGAACTTGCCGAAGCTGTTGTAGCAGCGGCGGAAGAACCGGTGGATTTCAAATTCCTCTATGAAGACAGCACACCGCTTAAAGACAGGATCGAACTGATAGCCAAAGAGGTATATGGGGCCGACGGTGTTTCCTACACTCCGGAAGCGGAAACCAAGCTCAAAGCTATGCAGGAAAACCCGGAAATCAGCAAACTCGGTACCTGCATGGTGAAAACCCATTTGAGCCTGAGTCACGATCCAAGCCTAAAGGGACGTCCCAAGGGTTGGACACTTCCCATACGAGATGTTCATGTCTATCAGGGCGCCGGATTTGTCGTCCCTATGGCAGGAGGAATAAAACTCATGCCCGGGACCGCTTCAGATCCCGCTTTCAGAGGCATCGATGTGGATGTAAAGACTGGAAAGGTGCAGGGACTCTTTTAATCTCTCTCTAAGTCGCATCTGACTGGTATACTTAGTATAAAAAATTGTACAAAAAAGCCGGTCCTCTTTAAGAGGTTCCGGCTTTTTTTTATTTTCCTATTTTATTTCTTTTTTCTAGAGGAGACCTTTGGCGTACTTAAAGGACCTTAGCGTGTTCCGCATTAACATGGTAATGGTCATGGGACCAACACCTCCGGGCACGGGTGTAATATAACCGGCAATCTCTTTAGCCGCATCGAAGTCTACATCCCCTTTAAGAATGGCGATCTTTTTTCCGGTCTTTTCACTAATTTTTTCTCCCACCCTGTTTACTCCCACATCTATAACGCAGGCTCCGGATTTTATCCACTCCGGTTTTACCAGGCCGGGGACCCCGGCTGCCACAATGAGGATGTCCGCCCGCTTACAGTGGAACTCCAAGTCTTTTGTCCGAGTATGCACTACGGTAACGGTCGAGTTCGCCCCGGGTCCTTTTTGGACCATCATATTTGCAATGGGTTTTCCAACGATATTCGACCGCCCCACCACAACTACTTCGGCGCCTTCCGTTTCCACACCTGCTCGGATAATCATCTCCTGAATACCCGCCGGGGTACAGGGGGCAAATTTCACCTCGTCTCCGCCGATCATCAATCTTCCCACGTTCACCGGATGGAACCCGTCTACATCTTTATCCGGATCAATGGCATTGAGGATCTTCTTGTCATTAATGTGGTCCGGCAAGGGCAGCTGAACGAGGATCCCGTTAATGGAATCGTCCTTGTTGTACTTGTCTATTAGAGCAAGGAGGTCCTCCTCGGAGATGTCCGGGGCTTGGTTGTCCTGGATTTCGTGGAAGCCGACGCGATTGGCCGTCTTAATCTTCAAGGTGACGTAAGACACCGAAGCGGGATTCTCCCCCACTAAAATAGTGACCAGTCCGGGAACGGAGTTGTACTTTTCTTTTAACTCCTTTACCTCCTCGGTTATTTCTTCCAAAATCTCTTCTCTAATCTCTGTTCCTTTAATCAAGGTTGCTGACATTTTCTTCTCCTTCATGTCTAAAAAAATTTTTGTTGTAGTATTCAATAGCTGCTTCTATGGCTTTCGGGTTTATATATAGGTACTCCTCCACAACAAGATATTCTTACCCGTGCTTATGAATGAACTAAAGGTAGGGCCAATTTCAAAATGTACTAATTTTGAAATTGGCTGTATAGACTTCAGAAACTCTTCAGGGACTTCACGGTGTTTCAATGCCATAACTATCCCCTAGGCCATCCCAAGGTCCTTTTTCAATTCGGCTAAAGCATCATCCTTCATTGAAAAAGAATGTTCATCTAATGGAAAGTTTTCCTTTTTTACATCACCGATGAATTCCTTTACCGCCTCCACCTGGGTTGTGTACGTATCCGCGTATACCTTGACGAACTTTGGGGTGAACCGTTTAAAAAGTCCCACCATATCGTGGAGAACCAAGACTTGCCCGTCACAATACACTCCTCCCCCGATTCCAACTGTCGGGATATCCACCTTCTCCGTAATTACACGAGCAAGTTGCTTTGGAATTGCTTCAAGGATCAGAGCAAAGGCGCCGGCATCTTGGAGGGCGAGGGCATCATCGACGGATTTTTTTGCCGCATCCAGGGACTTCCCCTGTACTTTAAAGCCTCCCATCATGGCTGCTGTCTGAGGGGTAAGCCCGATGTGTCCAAAAACCGGAATACCCGCCTTGTGTATTGCCGCGACCACATCGGCGACTTCCTGTCCGCCTTCAAGTTTAATAGAATCCGCGCCACCCTCTTTGTAGAGAATTCCGGCGTTGGTTACCGCCTGTTCAATGGAGATGTTGTAAGACATAAAGGGCATATCTCCCACCACATGGGCACGCTTTACGCCGCGGACCACTGCCTTGGTGTGCATCAGCATCTCTTCCATGGTAACGGGAACGGTGTCCGGGTATCCGAGCTCGACCATACCAAGTGAATCTCCTACAAGAATAATATCAATACCCGCCTCATCAACTATGAGACCCTGGGGATAGGAATAAGCGGTGATCATAGATATTTTCTTTCCCTCTTCTTTCATTTTCCACAGGTCCGCGACCAAGAGCTTCTTTGCTTCTTCTGGGTGTGCACTCATTTTTTCACTCCTTTCCCGGCCGGTCCAATTCTCACCGATTCCTCAGTCCTAAAACCCGCGGGATAATATCTTTTTTATTCGATCCAGGCATTCAGTGTATAATGGATTCCCCATTTTTTCAACACAGTCAATTTTAAAATGTCAATTTCAAAAATAACTAATCGTGAAAGAACAATTATATAGGCACGACTAAATACCTTCGTTTTTAGAGGTGGCTACGTACTTTTTTATTGACAACAAGGGGCCTCTCACATATTGTTAAGAACATATTTATGGTTATCATGGTACTAAACACCGGACGCGAAGATCTTGGTAATTCCCACCGATGAGGAGCTGATGATAGTATTAGAAACGAAACGAATCACGGAATCGCTGGGAGAGCGCTCATGAAAAACAGTATTACAGATGTACCGGGCATCCGAGTAGGCAACGCGCAGGACCGTAATGGAGGAACGGGTTGTACCGTCCTCCTCTGTGAAGAAGGAGCAGTGGCCGGCGTGGACGTACGGGGAGGCGCGCCTGGGACCAGGGAATTGGCCTGTCTTAATCCGATGAACCTTGTAGAAGAGGTCCATGCCATCTATTTAGGCGGCGGCAGCGCCTATGGCCTGGACGGTGCTTCGGGAGTAATGCAATATTTAGAGGAACGAGGCAAGGGACTTAACGTAGGAGTCGGGGTAGTGCCTATTGTGCCCGGGGCCGTGCTCTTCGACCTTCCCGTGGGCAGGGCGGACATCAGACCGGACAAGGAGATGGGCTATCGTGCCGCCGGGGAAGCTTCGGATGCCGCTGTTGCTCAGGGAAATGTGGGCGCCGGCGAAGGGGCCACAGTGGGTAAACCCTTGGGTTTGGATTGCATGATGAAGGGAGGACTTGGTTCCGCGAGTTTTAGCATTGGCGATCTCATTGTTGGGGCCTTGGTGGTGGTGAACTGCTTTGGTGATGTGGTAGATCCCTCTACCGGTAAAATCGTCGCCGGCACCCTAAACAGTGAAAAAATGGGATTTGCCGATGCCCAGCGCGTTGTTAATGAGGCTCCCGGAGAGGAGAAACACGTATTCAAATCTAATACCACCATCGGCATCATTGCAACCAATGCCCGCCTTACCAAAGCCCAGGCCACAAAGGTCGCCATGATGGCCCACGACGGATATGCCAGGGCAATTAGACCGGTCCACACGATGTACGACGGGGACACTATTTTTTGCCTGGGGCTTAAAGGTTTGCGGGCGGATATTACTAATCTCGGCTCCATTGCCGCCGAAGTCATGGGTAAAGCAATACTTTCGGGAGTAAAGGCCGCCGAAAGCGCTTACGGCGTACCGGGATACGGTGAAATTAGCCGGAGACTACCCTCTTCATAAAAAAACAGCTCTGAGGCTCTTTCAAAATTCGTTAAGTTTTATTGGCTAAGTTTGAAAGCGGCTGCGCTGCGTAGAACTGCTGCTATAATTCCCTCCGGCTACACTTTCAAAAGAAAATAAAGTACATTATCAGTAGAAGATAAAAAGACTCAGGGAGGTCGACTATGAAGATATCCATAATAGGGGCCGGGGCTATGGGGAGCCTCTATGGAGGAAAACTCGCCCAGGCAGGAAATGACGTGGTTCTTTTTGATATTAACCAGACCCATGTGGACGCGGTAAACAGCAGTGGTCTTGAAATCGAAGAGCTGGAAGATGAAGAAAGTACCAAGATTTCTGTAAAGGCCACCTCGCAGGAAGGAGATGTAAAAGGCTCGGAAGTGCTTATCTTTTTCGTTAAATCTACCGCTACAAGAAGAGCGGCGGAGCAGTTTTGTAAGATTCTGGATACTAATACCCTGGCAATAACCCTGCAAAATGGAGTGGGAAACGAAGAGATCCTCCGCAGTTTTTTCGGCGCGGACTCTACAGCGGCAGGTGTCACCTCGCAAGGGGCAACTTTTCTAGGACCCGGTAAAATACGGCATGCCGGTAAAGGCCCCACCCATTTATGCATGTCCAATAAAAAAAACATGAAGTTACGCCCCTTTGTGGATGAACTAAATAAAGCTGGATTCGAGACCCACATAGAGGACAACATAGAGGACCTTATCTGGAGCAAACTTGTCGTTAACGTTGGCATTAACGCCCTTACAGCTCTCACGGGCCTCCAAAACGGAAGGCTTTTAGATTTTGAAGACACAAAATCACTTATGAAAGATTTAGTGGAGGAGGCTGTGGCGGTTGCGGATAAAAAAGGGATAACCCTTACCTATAAGGACCCCCTGGAAACGGTCTACGATGTGGCCAAAAATACAGCGACCAACCGAAGCTCTATGCTTCAAGATTTTGACAGAGGGACTACTTCAGAAATTGATTTTATAAACTTTACGATTGTCCGGGAAGGAGAAACCTATGGGGTCCCTACTCCCGTTAATAGTACTGTATCCAGGCTAATTCGTACTATAGACGTCATACATCTACAACAAAAGCAGGAGAGCGTTTAATGATAACGGAAGAAGAAAAAAAACTTCTTTCCCTTATCTCGGAGAAGGACTGTGTAGAACTTACCCAAACATTAGTAAGAATCGACAGTGTGATCCGGCCAGAAACAGGAAACACGGAAAGGGAAGTTGTCCGTTTTATTGTTAATTGGCTTAAGCAAGAAGCGGGAATAACACCGAAGATAGAGGAGGTAGAACCTGGGCGGGAAAATATTATTGCCGAGTTGGATTCGGGAAATCCTGGTCCCTGTCTCATGCTGGAAGGCCATACCGACGTGGTCTCCGAGGGCGATCCTTCCATCTGGACTTATGGTCCTTTTGCTGCCGAAATTGCAGAGGGCAAGCTCTACGGAAGGGGCAGCTGCGACATGAAAGCAGGACTTGCCGTAAATCTTCTTGTTACCAAGGCTATAAAAGATTCAAAACTTCCTTTTAAGGGAAAAATAAAACTGGGTATTGTCTGTGACGAGGAAGGCATGATGATCGGCATAAAAGACTTTATAAAAAAAGGCCATGCCGATGAAGTGGACGCCGCCCTTGTTTCAGAACCGGAGGAAAATCAGCTCTGCATAACCATGAAAGGAGCGATTCGCGCCCTTGTTAAGGTAAAGGGAAAAATGGCCCACGGCGCCATGCCTTTAACGGGGATCAATCCAAATATTCGAATGGCAAAAATAATACTTGCCTTCGAAAAGTATGAAAAAACGGAAAAGGAGCGCTGCGGGCAGGACTCCTTAGTGGGATATCCCTCAATAACCTTTACCGTCGTCCAGGCTCCTCCGGCGGGAGAACCGGCCCAGCTTAATGTTATGCCCGGTGAATCACTCGGCTATGTGGACATCCGGACAACCCCCTGTCAGGATCACGACGAAATTCGAAATACATTGGAGAACATCATAGCAGACCTGGCCGGGGAAGACAAAGATGTTAACGCTTCCATCGAATTTATAGAGGACAGACCGGTGGTAACCATGGAAAGGGATGAGCCAATCGCAACCTTCGCTGCCGAAGCGTACAGTGATATAACCGGAAAAAAGCCGGTGTACAACGGAGTACCCGGGGCCACTGACGGTACCTTCTTAAGGGCATGGAAGAATATTCCCAGCCTGGTAAACGGACCGGGACCGCGCCATATGCCGCACCAGACAGATGAGTACGTGGAGGTGGACGAACTCTACGAAGCGGCAATGATATACGCCCTTACCGCGTACAGGTACCTTAACGGATAGGGCCTCGGGAAAGAAACGGAACGGCTTTACGAGCAGCAGCGTTCCAAGCGGTCTTCGCTGGAGACGCAGGGTGACCGTTGATAGGCATTCACTTCACGGCAGTATAATCAAACTGTACCAGGTTCCGTTTTTCCTGGCTGAAGACCAGGCCCAGCTCAAAGACCTGGACCCCCGGCGTGCCCCTGTATTTTTCCGCGTACCGGCGGCTTTGTATCTGCTCCAAAGCGGTGTTGGGGCTGCCTGCGGGAAGCTCCCCCTCAATGACCTTGATCTCCATCACGCAGATCACATTCCCCAGCTTCACCGTCAGATCCGCTTGTCCGTGGTTGGTGGTGTCTTCGGGAATCACTTCGCAGGTAATAGAAATGAAAAAAGCATACAGTACCGAAGCCCAGTACCCTTCGTATTCGACAATATCGTTGTTGGTGAAGTTCCGCCAGACAATACCCGCAAAAAGCCGGCGGATGGCTGCCTCCAGGGCCGGGATGTCTCCTTCCAGGAGGGCGCTGTAAGCCGTGTTCCCCAGACGGATTTTTTCCTGAACTACCCCCGTATAGGCGCTCACCAGATAATCGCTGAATGCATTCTTTACTTCCATATTGGGAAAGCACAGGGTGAAAAGCTGTCGATCCCGGAAGAAGGTTTGTTCTTTTATTGTTAGGTAGCCGCTTTGAAAGAGCAGTGTTACCGGCTCCATGGATTCAATTTCAAAAGTCGAAAGCAGCTCTTCCCCGGCCTCAAGCCCTTCAAGATCCGGAAGAAAAGAACGGTTCTTCTGCAGAAGCTTTACCAAAAAGGAAGGTGTCCCGGTCTCGAACCAGAAATTCCGGTAGCTTCGATTTTTACTGATAAACAGGAGGATATCGAAAGGATTGTAGACCGCATCGCCTAAAAAATTGTAGCCGTTGT
>CAYXSD010000020.1:0-32816 GCA_964466335.1 uncultured Spirochaetales bacterium | reverse complement strand
CGACGACCCCGAGATTACAAGTCACGTGCTCTGGCCAGCTGAGCTAAGATGGCATCTTCGGGAAAATACTATTTTTTACCTCCCACTGTCAATATCTCTTAAGCATCCTTGTCTCTTAAGCATCCTCCTAGACATTCCATAATTGTATGTCCTTACGAGCTGCAAACGATCGAATTTCAACATGGGATAGTAAGAATGATGGTTCGATCCCTCCTTATTGCAACGGTATGTTCAAATTGTGCTGAAAGGGAACCATCGGAAGTAATAAGAGACCACCCATCTGAGTGGGTAGTAAAGTATTCAGTTCCCAGAGTAAGTATTGGTTCTACCGTAAACACCATCCCCGGAAGAATGTAATCCTTATCGTTAAAACTGCCTACATTGTATATTCTTGGTTCTTCGTGTATCTGTCTTCCAATACCATGACCCACAAGCTGTTTCAATACGGAACACCCATACGCTTTGGCAGTACTCTCTATCGCTTTTCCTATATCGGTTATCCTATTCCCTGCTTGAGCGGCTGCTATCCCCTGCTCTGTTGCTTTCTTCGCGGCATTAATGATCCTTTTCGCGTCAGGACTAATAGTACCAATAGGGTAAGTCCATGCTCCATCTCCATGCCAGCCGTCTATAACTGCTATAAGGTCCACAGTTAGAATGTCACCTTCCTGTAGTTTTACATCCCCGGGTACTCCGTGAGCCGCCACATTGTTTATCGAGGTACAGGCAGCACCGGGGAATCCACCAAATCCTACGAGAGCAGAGTCCGCTCCTTGGCTGTGCAAACTTTTTTTACAGATATATTCTACTTCTTCTGTAAGCATTCCTGTTCGTATGAGCTTACCCAGTGAAACGAGAGTGTTTCCTACAGCCTGACAGGACATCTTAATCCGCTGGACATCTATACTCGTTTTTAAAACAGGTTCTGTTCTCATTAAAAAACCCTATGGATAAGGTGTAATCCAAACAAGAAAAAAGGAGCTAAGAAAGAGAAAGACTGCCATGAACACCAAAATAATAAGAGCAATTCCTAAAATCCATACCTTTACCTTTCTCAAGGTAATTCCAAAACCTAGTTCAGAGAAGAACAAGAATATTGAACTGAGCACTGCAAGCATACTGCACCACTGCATGGTCCTAAGAAGCATAATTTGTGTCTCATCGAGGAAATTTTGAAAACTACCGAGAAAGAAAAGCAATGCTGTAAGAAAGGTCATAAAAACAAAGAAAGTACAGGCTCTGCCAATCACCCCGGATAACCAATACATGTTACTTTTCATCCCTATATATTGTACTAGTAAATAGTGTATTATCCAACACTACCGAATTACCTCAGCAATTTTAAAAGGTGAAGTCTTAAAGACTTCACCTTTTAAAATTTGCCTCCAATCCTTTGAATTATATACAAATTCAAGGAAAATATAGGCCAGTTCTCAATCTGGAAGGCTTTAGACCTTTCAGATTGAGAACTGCTGGAATTACCTGTTGAATCTGCACCGTTAACAAATTACAATGTATCGGTGGATCAAAACGAACGTAACCGATATATTACTCTTTTTAAAAGGCGGTCCAAAGCCTTAACCCCCAAAACACCAGAAATCCAGCAGTCACACTCAGAGCTCATTTCCGGTTGTAAAGCTATTCTCTTTGATGTATATGGTACACTATTTATTTCCGGCTCAGGCGACATAGGTGCAGCTAAGAAGGAAGTTACGGCAGAGGTGTTTACAACTGTCCTAAAAGAGGCTGGAATTACCCTTTTAAATCCCCTCCCCGAAGACACTCCCTTAAGGTACTTCTCTCTTATAGAAGAGGAACACCGAAAAATGAAAACTAAAGGGATTGATTTTCCTGAAGTCCGAACTGAACACATATGGATGCAGTTCTTAGAACAATGCAACACCTTTAAGCTAATGGACGTAGCCCCAAAGCTAAAGACTGCAAGAGAAATTTCAGTCCTTTTTGAAACGATGATAAATCCTGTTTGGCCAATGCCGGATTCTTTAACACTCCTGCTCCACTTTCGCGGACATCGCATACCTATGGGGATTGTGTCTAACGCACAATTCTTTACTCCCCTTCTTTTTTCATCCCTCTACGGAAAGGCATTGCAGGATTTAGGATTTTCTAAGGACCTTCTTTTCTGGTCCTATGAGGATGGACACGCAAAACCATCCACCCATATGTACGAGAAAGCCGGCAATGTCCTCGAGGAGCAATACAATATAGTACCGAATCAGACTCTCTTTATCGGAAACGATATGCGAAACGATATTCTACCCGCGAAGAAAATAGGGTTCCTCACTGCCCTCTTTGCAGGGGATTCACGGTCATTACGATTAAGAGAGGAAGACCCTTTGTGTAAAAATACAAAGCCTGACTTCATTGTTACAGGACTTGATCAGATTGATGCATTTTGTAGGAATTTTTTCTAAACAAGGAGAGAATCATATGAAAAAAGCTATTGTTATATTAATTATCCTCATTTTACTTGCTGGAACTGGTTTTTATTTCGGATGGGTACAGTTTCAACTATCTCCAAATACCTACGCGGTTATTTTTACCAAAACCAGCGGCTGGGAGGAGGATGTACTACCGCCTGGGACTTTCGCGTGGAGAATTGAGCGTCTTCTCCCCACGAATATGACTCTCCTAACATTTCCCCTGGAAACAAAGACCTTAACAATTGAGACAAAGGGCGAACTTCCTTCAGGAGAAGTGTATTCCACCCTCATGGATAACCCTTCGAAGTTTACCTATTCCTTCGACATTAAAATTACATATACTCTCGATCCTAATACACTGCCGACACTTGCACAAAAGTATCATTTAACCCAGGACAAAACAGAAACTCTATACGAGGAAATTAACCAACAAATTGAGGCGGTTGCTCATAGGACCATATATAATCTAATTCGCTCCTCGGAAAATACAGATATGTCTTCTTTGCATACGTTACTTCCAAAAAAACTAAAAGAAACTATAATTGAGGAAAATCCTTCGGTGAATGTGCTCTCCGCTGTCCCTCTTCACATACAAATTCCTGACTATGAATTATATCTTCACCTAAAAGATCAGTACTTCCAATTAATGGAAACCCGCCATGAATCCCTTACTGAAGAAGTCTCTAAGCGGTCCGCGAATGAATTGGATAGCAACAGAGAGTTTGAAGAACTCGCCAGGTATGGCGAACTTCTTACCGAATATCCGGTCCTTCTTAAATACCTGGCACTCAAAAAGGACGATAAGGAAATCCTTAAGGAACTCAGCGGAAGCCCTACAGAAGAGGATAAAGATAGTGGCAATGAGGATTCTTAAGGGGGAACTGAAGATTGAGTTATTTTTTTAATTTTGAAAAATTAACGTATGTCCAAGGAGAACGATACAAAGATTGTATTCTCTGCGGTTTAAACGAGGAGGACCCCTCCTTGGTTAACCTTTCTGTGTACAAAGGTCCACTATTTAATATTTCCGTAAATCTTTACCCCTATAATCCGGCCCATTTGATTCTGTTTCCCCTACGACACATCGAAGACATACGAGAGTACACAGAAGAAGAAACACTTCGCGTCTCTCAATTGGTAAATGGTCTTCTCTCTATCCTGGATAACCTGTATCATCCTCACGGTTACAATATCGGATATAACATGGGGCTGGTCTCTGGAGCCTCTATTAGACATTTACACCTTCATATAATCCCGCGATACCCCGCGGAGGTGGGTATTGCTGAGCTAATTGGAGGAAAGCGGGTGCTTGTGGAAAATCCTTTTGAAACAGCAGAACGAATTAAAAAAGAAGTAACTCAAAATCCCTTTTCAATTTTTTGAATTTGAACATAGATTTGTATGAAATTATCTATATCTTCTGAGGCTTTATCTAGAAGCTTTCTTAGTTGAATAGTCCGGCCATTGATGTAGTAATGCGAGTTAAGCTGTTGTTTCATGCTCTGCATCGTAGAGTTGCGAATTTCGTCGAAAATCTTTTTTAACCCTTCAAAACTTTCTGAACCCTTCAGTAAGATGCTTTTTACTTCCTTATCTTTCTGAGCAACCAAGGCCCTATAGAGACGTTGATGGGTTACATCGCCGGCAATACTGTGGCGCATCCGCTGAAATAGTTTTCCATCCTCCTCGTCCGGAGAGAGGGAGGTATCAAATTCTTTTATTTTATCCCCTAAATCTTCCACCGCTGCCGCGTGGACTAAAAGTCTATTCACGGCGATTCTGTTTTGTTTCAGCACCCCTCTGCTAAGAATCTGCACTAGCTCCTGAATATCGCCTCGATAGTTGTGAATAATGTAATTATAAAGAAGATTTAAAGATTCGGCATGACTAAATGACGGCAATCCAAGTTTTTCGTATTCCATACTTGAATATTTTCTATAGTAGTGAAGGTTACTTTGAGGCTTTCCTTTAAACATGTTATTAATTCTTTCCTTTACCACCATTTCACGAACTGTTAGAAATGCTTGATCAATCTCCTGAAGAAATCTAATTCTTAGCATAGACTCATAAAAATCTTTCAGCTTTAACTTGGGTATATAAACGATTAACTGAAAATAAGGGTCTTTTCGAAAATATCGAATAATAAGAGGAAGAGGTATTTTTTTTAGCATTTCTTTTGCTTTACCAATGGTCCTCTGCACTCTGTCGTTTAGGATTGTTTTCACTGTTTCGTTCAAGTCAACTTCATCATCTTCATGCGGTACCGATTCATTTTCACTTTTTTCGTCTGTTTCTGTTTCAGTACTTTCTTCAGGGGCCGGCTCTTCCGCGTCATTTTCTTCCCCTTCCTCAAGTTCCTCCCACTTTTTATTCTTAAGATCTTTTTCCTTTTCTACTATTATCGTCATTATCCTTTCGTTCACTTTTTGTCCATCTTCAACTTTCGAAGCAGCGTAGAGGGAATAGTAGAATTTTTCCAGAAGCTCTAGACCTAACATTGCCGAGGCGCTTTTAAAACTAGGAACAACTTTTGTTGATGTCGGTTTAAAATGAAACAAATCAAAGAATTCCATATAGGGAAAGAACACCAGATCTTTTATATAGTAAAATGGAAGTATACCTTTTTCAATGTTTTCAAATTTTTCCTTTGGTATTGAAGCAAGATAGGAGTCCAAGGCTTTAATAACCTCTTTTTTTAAGACATCCTTACTGTTCTTTTCAGAGTAAAGTTCTTTCATTTCCTGCAAGGAAAGGAGGTCCGATACCTTCTTCTTTGGATTTTCCAAAGAATTCTCTATTCCTTCCATAAAGAGCTTCTCTATTTCTTCATTTTTTTCCCATAGAGTTTTTATTAGCGGAATAAGATTGCTAGCTTCTACATACACATCAAACACCCATTCTGCAATCAACGGATCTAGACTTCTTGTATCTAAACCTTTTATTCCCCCTACCCGTCGTTGTATTTCACTTTTTATTTCGGATAATTTTCTATCTAAAAAAATTTCCTTTTTTTCTCTTCCTCTAAGAAGAGAAAGTAACCACATGATAAATCTTCCAATAATGGATACCCTCTCCATATCGTGTTGAATAAGCAGTTCTCTCTCTTCTTTATCCGTGTCTTTATGAAAAACGTTCTCGTTAAGGTCGTTAGAAAAACTCAAACTTGTTTTTATTTTTCGAAGGAGGGCTTTTCTCTCCTTTTCTGTAAGAGATCCTGATAATCTGTTAAAGGTTTCACCGGTTGCCAAACTCTAACTCCTCCAAGGAAGAGACCATAATTGCTCTCCCATTTTTCACGGTTACCGATACTGTATCAGCTGTTGTTTCATTGCTAATTCCCGCACTACCAATTTTCCATACAACATTATCCAGCGGCCATTTTAAGCCTTCACTTTGCATTTGTACGGTATCGCATCCAAGGGGAAAAAATGATACTTTCTTTCCCGTTTCTACAACAATGCGTACTTTCTTTTTTATCTCCAATACAAGGGCGCTATGAGTAATCCACAGATATGGTGACGGATTTCTATGAAAAATTGAAAGTATGCCGATAAAATGGTCCATCCTGCCGCCTCCGCCGCCGATAATACAGGGGGTATCTATTCCTCTTTTCCATAACCACTCTAAGCCTATTTCCGTGTCTGTCAAATCTTTGTCTCTTCCATATATCGTAACTTCATCTTTCGAATAGTGTTTTAATTTTTCTTTGTTAGACAGCGAATCCATATCTCCTATAATTTTATTTGGCCGTATTCCCCAGTCATCTGCCGTATCTAACCCTGAATCAGCGGCAACTATGTATTTTCCCATTTCTAAAATTTTACCAATTTTTTTATAATCAGGTGCCTTCCCGCCTGTAATTAGAATTCCTAGTTGTTCATATTCATTTGACTCAGCAAGAATTTTCATCTTCTAATTGTAAAACATCTTCTTCGATTCATCTATATGTATAAAGATCTTTTCTCTATTTAACAAAAAGGCCGTCCTTGAAGGACGGCCTTTTTGTTCATCAATGTTAATTTTACTGAAAGAGCTGCATTACAGTTTGACTCTGATTGTTCGCCTGAGCGAGCATTGCAGTAGCAGACTGGGTAAGGATCTGATTTCTTACATAGCCAACCATCTGGTTTGCCATGTCAGCATCTCTTATCCTTGATTCAGAAGCCTGCAAGTTTTCCGCGCCCACGGAAAGCCCCACCATAGCGTGTTCGAGGCGGTTCTGATATGCTCCTAGATCAGCCCTCTGTTTGTTTATCTTCCTCAACGCCGCGTCAATGGTGCCAATAGCAATATTGGAGTGTGCGGGAGTTGATAGGGAGATAAAGGTAGCCGACTGCGGCATAGCCCCTGTTCCCTGGAGTCCGAGACCCTGGGCCGTCATGGTACCAATAAAAACTCTCTCTCGCTGGTCCATGTTAGCCCCAATGTGCAACCACATACTCGCAACTACAACATTTTCACCGGTCTCATAAGCGAACCTTCCAGTAAGCATATTCATGCCGTTAAACTGGGCATGGGATGCTATACGGTTCACTTCGTCGATTAACTGTGAGACTTCCACCTGGATCTGCATACGGTCTTCACTAGTGTAAATACCGTTAGAAGCCTGAACCGAGAGTTCCCTCAATCGATGAAGAATATCTTGAGATTCCTGCAGATATCCTTCAGTTGTTTGAATGAAAGAAATTCCGTCTTCGGCATTCTTTTCCGCCCGTAACAGACCTCTAATCTGCGCGCGCATCTTCTCGGATACAGCCAGACCTGAGGCATCGTCCCCCGCACGGTTTATGCGCAGGCCCGAAGAAAGCTTTTCCATACTCTTGTCCACCGCCAAATTATTGAATTTCAACTGACGATGAGCAAACATGGCACTCATGTTGTGATTGATTATCATTCTATCCTCCTTGATAGATTTTTTTTCGGACATCCTTGTCCGGTTTTCTACTTACATAATCGACGGTTTGGAAATTCACTTTAGATCTTTTTTTTGAGGCTCTTTCAAAATTAGTTAATTTTGAAAGTGGCTGTTTAAACTATCGTTTTCACATCAGATTGCGCCCAATTTGTAAATTTGTTCGGCCAATCATGAATTATTCTGAATTGCTCATATTGACAGCTTTTGCCTCTCATTGTTTACTTTATCTGTGCCTATCAAGATACCTTCTATATGTAAAAAGATCGGAAAAATATTTATCCAAAATGGCTTTTCCTGTTATCTCGTGGGCGGGGCCATTCGCAACATAACAGCCGGCTTACCAGCAAAGGACTATGACCTTGCTACTGACGCGTCTCCTTATGAAGTAATGAATTTCTTTAAGCGTGTAGTACCTACAGGAATAAAACATGGAACGGTAACTGTTTTTTACCAGGGCAAGTCCTTTGAAGTAACTACATTTCGTGTTGAAAGCAACTACACAGACTCAAGGAGACCGGATGCTGTTTCCTATACCCCTTCTATCTACGAAGATTTAAAGCGACGTGATTTTACCATGAATGCCATGGCCTACAATCTGGACACCGACGAACTAATTGATCCTCATAATGGGATAGAGGACCTTAATAATAGAGTAATTCGAGCAATTGGGAACCCAGTTGAGCGATTCAATGAAGACGGCCTCAGGCTTCTAAGAGCATGCAGGTTTTCCAGTCAACTCGATTTTTCCATTGAAGACACTACCTTACAGGCCCTAGAAACATGCAGGGTAAATCTAGAAAGGGTATCCTCTGAGCGAATTCGCGATGAAATAATACGGACTTTAGAATCACCTAAACCCTCTATTGGCCTAAAGGTCATGAAAACAACGAGAATACTTGAGATTATACTGCCCGAACTAGCTCGTTGCATCGGTGTCCAACAGAAGGGATACCACCAATTCGACGTATTTACTCATTCTGTTCTGGCATGTGATATGGCCCCTCAGGAGGACCTGCACGTTCGCCTGGCTGCTCTTTTCCACGATATTGGAAAGCCAACCGCTAAAGCCGTCAATCCTGGGGGAGAGATTACATTCTACAATCATGAAAAAATTTCGGCCGATATTACTTCCCGTCTTTTGAGAAGACTACGATTTTCCAAAAAGGCCGAGGAGTATGTAACAAGGCTCGTTTTTCATCATATGTTTCACTATAAAAGTGAGTGGACCGATGCGGCGATACGACGTTTCATTTCCCGGGTCGGTAAGGACCTTATTGATGATCTCCTTATTCTACGTAAGGCCGACCAGTTTGCTCTATCCGGGAGTCTTTTTTTATCTCCTGAGATGAAGGAATTCGAAGCCCGTCTTAGGGGTATTCTGCAGGAAGAGCACGCCCTAACCCTCAAAGATTTGGATATTAATGGCAAGGACATTCAGAGAGAGACAGGAGTCCCTAAAGGCCCTGTTATTGGTACCATTCTCGACGAATTGCTACAAACAGTGCTCGATGATCCAAAGCTCAATAAAAAAGAAACGCTCCTTACCATCGCTAACAACTTCTATGAGCAGATTATAAAGCGAAAGGATTAAGATGCTTATTTTTTCCCTTTTTCCACCAATTCATGATAGGCCATACCTGCAGCATTCTGCTCTGCAAGCTTTTTGTTTTTTCCCTTTCCCGGCCCGTACGATACTCCATTAATTAATACTTCAATCCAGAAAATACGATCGTGATCAGGACCGGTCTTTTTTACCAGTTTATAGTAGGGATAGCTTTTAAACTGTTTTTGAACGTACTCTTGAATAAGGGTTTTGTAATCTTTTTCGTGTTTGTCTTCTAAGACTTTTGTTATTTCAGGAACAAGGTAGCGCAATACGAACTGTCTTGCTGCTTTAAAGCCGGAATCCAGATAGTATGCTCCAATTATTGCTTCCATGGAATCTGCCAGAATTGCCTTCTTGGATCTCCCGCCGGAGTACTCCTCCCCTTTTCCTATAAGTACAAAATTGTCTACCTTTGTTTCTCGAGCAATTATCTCAAGGCTGTTCTCACTTACTACAAAAGATTTTATTCGAGCTAACTCCCCTTCTTGTTTGTCATGGAGTAGTGAGAAGAGATATTCACTCGCTACAAGCCCTAAAACGCTGTCACCGAGGAATTCAAGCTTTTCATTGTTATCAAAATTGCCGTTCTGTTCGTTTACGTATGAGCGGTGACAAAAAGCAAGGTTCAGAAAGTCAAGCTTTCTGAACCTTATTCCAGCGTGTTTTTCAAACAATTGTAGTTCTTTGCGTCGTTCTTTAGATACTGGCGGTGTATGTAATTCTATGGTATTGAATAACGCAGCCACAGTTCATTTCGCTACATCTGAGATTTAATAAAATTAACTGCGTCTCCTACGGTTTCGAACTCATTTGCCTTTTCATCGGGGATACTTATTCCAAGCTCTTCTTCGATGGCATATACAAGTTCGTAGGTGTCAAGGCTATCTGCGCCAAGGTCCTGTCGGAAAGAAGATTCGAGGGTGATTTTATCTTCCTCTACCTCAAGCTTTTCCGCAATCAGTTTCTTCATTTTGTCAAATAATTCATCCATGCTGTTTGCTCCTCGTTTTTAGGATATATCTTCCAGCTCCAATATTTGTTTTCCCTTATAGAAGCCGCATTTTGGACAGATCCGATGTGGTAACAATTTATTACCGCAGGTTCCGCATGCAATAAGGCTGGGAGAGGTAAGTTTCATATTTATCGATTTTCTTCTCCTACTCCTTGCCTTAGAAGTTTTATATTTTGGTACAGCCATTCCTTATCTCCCTTGCTTAATGTGAAGTCTAAAATATAGCATTGAAATGGTATTGTCAAGACAGGTAATTTCAAAAGCAACAAATTTTAACATTACCTCAAGACTGTAATAACTTAACTTTTAGCGCTTTTTCCACGTTCGGAGGCACCATAGATGATACATCTCCTCCAAACATGGTTAACTCTTTTATTGTCGAGGAGCGCAGCACAAAGTATTTTGGATCAGTGGGAATAAAGAAGGTTTCGATGCTGGAATTTAAGCCACTGTTCAACATTGCCAATTCAAACTCATGACTAAAATCAGATAGAGCACGAACACCTCGTATTATTACCTTTGCCCCAATTTTATCCGCAAAATCTACAATAAGTTTATCCCATACATGGACCCGAATGTTTTCATATTTTCCCAGGAGTTCCTCCATCATGGTGGTCCTTTCTTCCGCAGAAAAGAGATACTCTTTTTGTACATTTACAGAGATAACCACGTCAATTTGGTCAAAAATAGTAACTCCCCTCTCTATAATATTCAAATGTCCATAAGAAACCGGATCAAAAGACCCAGGATACAATGCGTGAATCATAATGTAGAGTACCTTGACCGATAGGAAAAAGTCAATTCTCTTCTAAAAATAATATTTTGAGGCTCTTTCAAAATGCTATTTTTCAGAGCCTCAATATTGGGTAGATTCTTCTAATTCATTATTATATAATGAATTAGAAGAATCTAATGGTAGGGCAACTTTCAAAATATAATAATGTTGAAAGTTGCTGTCTTCTCTATAAAAGAAATCGTAAAGAAATCTGCTTTGACAAATCTGAGGGAAAGAAATACACTATATGTATGAATAAAGTTCGTGTAAAACCCTTCACTGTACTGGTACTCCTTCTACTATCTTCTCTTCTTGTGTGGACCGGTTGTGCTACCGTTCCCTCTCCCACTAACGAAGATGCTGCTGAAACAAAACCCGAGGCAAAGACTGAAGAGCCAAAAGAGGAGCAGGAAGAAGAACCGGAAGAGGTGGAAGAGGAGGACCCAGAGGAAAAATCTGGATCCGATGAGGTGAAAGAGTCTCAGGATGATAGCGTAGACGAGGAGCCCTATGTTGTAACAGAAAAAGAATACGAAGAGACCTTCTCTAATATTGAAACCCTCATTCAGGAATTAAACCAAATCATTAAATCAAAAAACTACGATAAATGGCTTACCTATCTCGCTAAAGACTACAGGGAGTACCTTTCTGACCCGAAAACGTTGAAAGAAATCTCTCAAGAACCTGTTTTGAAAAAATATGAAATAGCCCTTCGTTCTCTAAAGGACTATTTCAACTATGTCGTGGTACCCAGCAGGTCAAATGCTCGTCTCGACGATCTTGTATTTGTTGACAAAAATCATGTAAAAGCTATCATGATTATTAGCAACAAGCGCATTATTCTCTATGAACTAAAAAAAATTGATGGAAAATGGAAAATTGGTAATTGGTAACGTATACTACTATTAAGAACACTATATGGAGATAACAATGAAAAGGACATTATTAGGGCTGCTTTGTATGCTTTTCCTCGTTTTTCTGACAACTAACGGGCTTTTTGCCCAGACAACGGGGGATGAGGAAGAATCGGAAGTGACCGTTGAGGAACTCTACCTTCAGAGTATAGAGATGCGAATTATTGGCGAACAGGCCCAAACCCTCGATAGGGACATGAAGCTTTTGGCCCTTCGGAGTATTGAAGAGATGATGGAGAACGGTTCTGTTTCCGAAGGCGCTCCAGAGATCCATCAGACTTTGGACTATCTCTCCATGGAGGGCATTGGAAGAAAGGTAACCGAAAACGGAAGGGTAATTAACTATTTTCCTGAGGTCCGCAGAAGGGCCTGTGAGCTTTTGGGCGATTTGGGGGGGGACAATTCCATACAAACACTTCTTGAGGTTTTGAACCAGGATGATGAGCCTATGGTGCTCGCTGAAGCCGCTTACGCTCTTGGTAAAATTGGAGACGCAAAACAAGGTTTGGTACTGAGTAGCCTCTACGATGTTGTGGTCCGTCAGCAAGCGAAGCGGGCACCGGATAATAACTTCGCCTTTGCTGCTCTTTTAACTGTAGAAAAAATAGCAGAACATAACGACGGCTATGACGATCCCACAATGGCTACCACCATATGTCTCCGTATAGCCCAGGGGAACTACATAAGTAAGGTTGAATTAAAGGCATTAGCAGTAATAGAAAAGTTAAAAACCTACAAAAGATAGTTAATGGAGGCCGAGGCCCGTCTATAGGTCAATATTCTCTGATTGATCAGCAATTTCTTTGAATTTGTTCATTATTCAAAGCGTTTGAGGCAAATTCTAAATGTAGAAGTCTGAAAGGCTTCTACATTTAGAATTGCTGCTGATTGATTATATGGGCGGGCTTTACTACTTTTTTAAATCCTCAGAAATTTTTTTTCTCCATTGTATTGCCTCGTCGTGTTTTTCGTAGATTATTTTTTTATGAATCGTAAAATCCTTCCCGGAGCGGTCTTTCATACTTACCACTCCAAAGGTCCCTTGACCTAGGTAGCAGAGTTTTTGACTTTCTTTTATTTCTTCCGTTAAGGCAATTTCCTTCATAACACACTCAAAATGAACGGGCTCACGCGTTTCTTTATGTGCAATGGCATTCGAAATGTCTCTTACAAGTTTTCCACAGAGAGGACACTCGGTAAGTACTCCTTTTTCCTCATTTCGTTTCCTATTTTTTCTTTTTGAATTCTTTCTTGATTGGTTACTGTTGTTGTGCGCCATGTTCATCCTGTTCTGATAGAGATATTTCGTGTGCCAATGCCTGAGCTATTTTATGTATTGCGAAATCCAAATAGTCTTTGTCGGAAATCTTTTTTTTGAGTTCTTCTATTCTGTGGTGTTCTATTTCCTTTGAAATCCTAACCATTTTTACGCCCTTCAGGGTCACAAAAAAATATTCTCGTAATGTTTTACCTCATTATTGGAAATATCGATAAAGATCAGATCAAACTGAAACTGTTTTTCCTCATACTGGGGGAATTTTCTTCTGTATTCTTCTGCTGTTTTTTGTATTCTCCTAAGTTTCTTTTTATTTACCGATCTTTCTAATTCCTCAGTACCAAAGGTACTCCAACTTTTCACTTCGAAGAATACCACTACATCTTCTTTCATACCTACAATATCAATTTCCCCAAAGGAAGAGAAAAAATTTGTTGTAAGGATAGTATATCCTAAACTAACTAGATACTCTTTCGCCCTCTTCTCACCCCACTCTCCTTTTTCACGGGTGCTTTTCATTGTTAGTCTTTGTCAATTTCCCTAGGATTAACAGTTTTAGAAATAAAAAGGGATTTATTTTCCAGAAGGTCGAGCTTTTCGCCTGAATCATTCTCGTACTTCTTGCCCAATGTATCCATAATGATACGTATTACCGGCCTTAAAGGAGCATCCTTATGGTTAGCAATGACCCTGCCTATGGAGCCGTCGTTTAGCATAACAATACTGCCAATAGGATAAATACCAATGCTCTTAATAAAAATGGTTAGAATTTTGCTGTCAAAACGTCTTGAATTATCGTTCAACAATTCTCTCATTGCTTTATATCCCACCATGGAATTACGATAGGACCGCATACTTACCATCGCGCAAAAAGCGTCGGCTACGGATACGATCCTTGCAGTTTCCAAGATGTTCTTTCCGGAGATCTTTTTCGGATACCCCTTACCGTCCCACCGTTCATGATGCTGAAGGGCCACAAAGCCAACTTCTTTTGGATACTTACATCTATCGGTTATGATTTTATAGGAATAGACGGGATGCGCCTGGAGAATACTCTTCTCCTTTTCCGAGAGAGCACCCTTTTTTTGTATAATAGCATCGGGAATGCGCATCATTCCAGTGTCAACCAAGAGGGCACCGATGGCCATATTCATAATTTTATGGTTTGGGAGTTTAATTTTTGCTCCAATTACAATAGATAAGATTGCTCGATTCACAGCATGTACGGCATCGGTATTCTCCGTATAGCCGCTGGCTATGACAAAGCTTATCATTTCATCTTCGTTCTCTTTTACTGCAGGGACGAGTTTTTCCACGAGATCGTCTACCTCGCTTTTCTCTACAGGACTCCCGCTCTTTAAATCAGAGAATACAGAGGACAGTTTTTTGACACTTTCCTCGTATAGCTCCAGTAGTTCTCTATTCAACCCCCCATTAAAGAGAGCAAGGACAGCATCATTTGGAATCGCATTCGTTTTATTATCAGCAGATCCGCCTCGGCTGCTATCTGCCTTTTCTTCTTTTTTTTCTTCCTTAGGATCCACAGGGGTCCCCTCGGATTGGACCTCTTGGATCCCCCATTTTTCCAATCTATCGATGTCCTTTTGTTTTATTCCGATCATTGACGGAACAAGAAGACTTTCGTCATCCACATAGACTGGCTCTGAAAATTGCATTCCAGCGTGTAAATCCGATACTTTATAGGTTTTCATCATCTAGCCTGTACTTCTTTCATCTGAATTTCCATTTTGTATTTCATATATAAAAGCATAAATACCGGCTACAATTTCATAGAGATCTTCCGGTATCCAATCACCTGCCTCCAAAAAGAATAACCGTTCTGTCAGATCTGCGTCCTTAACCACATGAATGCCGTACTCTCTGGCTATGTTTTTAATACGTTTTGCCAGCTCCTCTCGTCCCTTTGAAACAAGTATTGGTGCCGGTAAGTCTTTTCTATACTTTAAGGCTACAGCCTTCACTTCCAAGATGTCTCTCCCTTTTGGTTACGCAAAGGTATCAATTCTTAGGTGGCTTTTTTTGATTTTTTCCTCGAAGCCATTAAAATCTTCCCAATTCTTTATGTTTTTATCTACCTCTATGTGTAATTTTCGCATAAATTCTTCAAGATTTCCAATCGCATAGCTAATTTTTTTACCTTTTTTTTCTCCTTCAGCGAATATTGTCAGCGTTCTTTTTTCCTTGTTGAAGTTTTTTATAATAAACCCCCAGGACTCCTGATTTCGATGTATTGTGAACACGATCTTTTTTATTCTTCTCTTCAAGATATCCTTCTGATTTTCCTTTCTTTCAGAATTATTTGCACTATTTGTCTGTATCTTTACAATTCCTTCTTCTTCTCTGTTCCTCGTTTTTATGGTCATGGGAAGAAATATCCAGTTATCCTGGATGCCCTCTAGGTGGTTTACCAGTACAAGGGGACTCTCTACTACCTTTTCGATAGATCGTGTTGGATCGTCTTTTCCGTTTTCATTTTTCTCTTGTTGTGTATCTCTTTCTTTTCTTCTCTCCCGATTTCCTGAATGTTCCTCTAATTCTTTTTCAATGGCATTAATCAAATTATGAGAGAGAGGAAGTCCCTTGTCCAGCAGAATAAGAAGTAAGCGTATAAATCCCTGGTCCTCACGGTTACATTGCTGTACCACAGAGACAATTTGCTCTAATCTATCTCCTTCTATGGAGAATCCAAGGGCTTGAATAAGATCAATGATTGAATTTTTTGCTATTTCTTGAGGTACATTCGAAAAAACAAAATCGCCTTGAGCCGACCTATTGCCCCTTCCTTCTTCAAGGACCTTGAGCATTAGGGTTGCATTTTCTATAGAGACCCGGGCTGTTAATAACTGTCCAGGATGGACCTTTATGTTTTGTATCTCCGCCGCGTAGAATTTACCATTAATAGAGACCTGCCAAGCCTTTTCGATCTTTTTTATCACCTTCAGTTTAACGATATCACCATTTTTTATTTCCTTTACAGGCGTATCCGGTAATACTTCTTCCGCTGATTTTCTGAAGATGATCATGTTCTATATGGTTTCTTGTTCTACCCTTTTTTCTCTTTCTTTTTTACTAGTTCTGCAACTTTGGCTGCTTTCCCAACGCGTTTTCGGATATAGTAGAGTTTTGCCCTTCTTACTCGACCTTTACGGATTACTTCTATTTTATGTATTCGTGGTGAATGAATCGGAAAAATCCTTTCCACACCAACCCCGTAAGAAATTTTTCTTACAATAAAGGTTTTCCGCAAACCGCTGTTTTTCTTTGCAATACAGAGGCCTTCAAATATTTGCACGCGCTCAGTGGCCCCCTCTACTATATTAAAATGGACTTTCACTGTATCACCAACCTGAAAATTTTCCGCGTTTTCCTTTATCTGCTCCATTTCGACAGCTCTAATTAGATCCATTGTTCTATCCTCCTTGGTTATTATCATGTTTTGCTATAAATCTTTTGTATAGATCCGGACGATTCTTCTTGGTTTTCTCCATTCTTTTTTCCCATCGCCACTTCTCAATATTTTCATGATGTCCGGAAAGAAGCACCTCCGGCACCTGTTTTCCATGGAACTCCTCCGGTCGTGTATAGTGAGGATATTCCAGTAAGTCCCCGTGAAAACTTTCTTCTTCCAGGGATTCCTTATTTATTATACCATCACCCAATCGATAAATGGTATCTATCATTACCATCGAAGCGACCTCTCCGGATGAAAGAACGTAATCCCCCAGAGATATTTCCCAATCCACATACTCCTCGATTATCCGTTGGTCGATACCCTCGTATCTTCCGCAGATAAACACCAATTCCTCTTCCTTCGCCAGGTCCTTTGCCCAATCCTGATGAAAAGGGAGTCCTCCCGGGGAGGGATACAAGGTCACCTTGTTCTTAGCCTCAATTGAGTCCAATGCAGCGGCCAGTGGCCCAGGTTTAAGCACCATGCCCGCTCCTCCCCCATAGGGGGCATCATCACACGTCTTATGACGATCATCCGCAAAAGATCGGATGTCGATAAGATCGACGGTAACAGCACCTCTTTGGACCGCCTTCGCCATAATAGAGGCATCGAAATATCCTTTAAGAATCTCCGGAAAAAGAGAGAGGACTGTAAAGATCAATCCAACAACCCTTCTTCAAGTAGTTCTAAGGTCCCTTCTTGGAGATCAACCTCCCCTATATAGTGCTTGGAAAAAGGAACAATGGAGATGTCCCCTCGCTTCTTTTTCACCTCTAACAGGCCATTTGGTGTAGCATCGTAAATACCCGTCACTGTCCCCTTCTCTTCACCTTTTACAAGCACGACCAACCCGTAAATATCCGCGTAATAGTACTCGTCTTCCTCATTAGGAATCGCCTCGCTTCTGGCAATCCACATCTCCCAGTGGGTTAGTTCTTTTGCTTCCTCCAGGGAGTTGATTTCCTTAAATTTCATGATATGGTGTTTTCCGGAAACTCCCACATCTTCAACGTGAAGCTCTCGGAAGCGCTCTCCTCGCCAAAGCAGCACCTTTCCGATTTTTGTTATATGTTCGACATCTCCGGAATAGCTGATAAATCTTATATAGCCCTTTAACCCATGGGAAGCACCCAGAATACCCGCCGCTATTGTTTGCATAGCCTTTATCCCATTTAAGAGCGTCCTAGTCCAGAATTTCCAGTACTACCCTCTTTCCTGTTTTCGTCGATGCCGCACTCAAGATTGTCCTAACCGCCTTCGCTATTCTTCCATGCTTACCAATTACCTTACCAATATCATCGGGAGCTACTTTTAACTCAAGAATTGTAGATTTCTCACCCTCTATCATGTTCACATCCACACTTTCAGGCTCATCTACCAGTGACTTCGCGATGAATTCCACTAGATCTCTTTCCACATGTCACTCCTTCAATCGAGATAGAGTTGTTTTTTATTTAGTATCTGTTTTACTGTTTTACTTGGTCTGGCTCCTTTACTCAACCATTCTTTGATCCTATCTTCCTTCAAGAGGATTTGTTCTTCCTCCACTGCGATCGGATGATAAAATCCCACCTCTTCAATGGTCCTCCCGTCCCTGGGCTTCCGAGAATCCATTACAACTATTCTGTAGTATGGTTTCTTTTTTGTACCAAATCGTTTCAATCTGATTTTTGCGCTCACTCGAACCTCCTGTGTCCTACTCTATTCATCCTCCAAGCTGTGACATGAGCTTGGATTGATATTTTTTATTTTTCGCCATTTTTTTCATCATTAGGCGAGTTTTTTCAAATTTCTTTAATAGTCTATTTACGGAGGAAACGGAAGTACCGCTGCCTCGGGCTATTCGCTTTCTTCTACTGGGACCGATTATTCTTGCATTCCGCCTCTCTGTGGGTGTCATAGAGAGGATAATAGCCTCTTCCCGCTTCATGTCTTTTTCATCTATATCGTCAGGATTTATTTGTCCCTGCAGACCGGGAATCATCTTCATAAGAGATTCCACGCTGCCCATCTTTTTCACCTGCTGGAATTGCTCCAGGTAGTCTTCCAGGGTGAAGGTTGCAGAGGCCATTTTTTTCTGCAGCTCCACCGCTTTCTGCTCATCAATAGTTTCCTGGGCCTTCTCTACCAGAGAAACAACATCTCCCATTCCAAGGATCCGAGAGGCGATTCTGTCGGGGTAGAATGGTTCCAAGTCATCGAGTTTCTCGCCGGTACCGATATAGGTAATGGGTTGGCCGGTTATAGTTTTCAGAGAAAGCGCGGCCCCCCCGCGGGTATCCGAATCAAACTTACTTAGGATGACTCCGGTTATTCCAACCTGCTCAGAAAAGGCCTTAGCTATATCCACAGCCTGTTGTCCTGTCATCGCGTCCGCTACAAGCAGAGAATCTACGGGATCTGCAGCCTTTTTTATCGCTTTTATCTCCGACATTAACTCTTCGTCTACGTGGAGTCTTCCTGATGTGTCAACAATTACCGTATCGAAGAGCTGTCGTTTTGCGTGTTTTATACCGTTCTTAACGACCTTAACCGGTTCCTTGCTCTCTTCAGAGTAGACCTCAACCCCGGTCTGCTCCCCTAAAACCTCCAGCTGCCTTACCGCAGCGGGTCGTACTAGGTCCGCCGCGACCAATAAGGGCCGACGGCCCTCCTTTGCGAGACGCTTTGCCAATTTTGCCGCTGTTGTGGTCTTTCCAGAACCTTGAAGTCCCAAAAGAAGGACCACCGATTGGGTATCCGGACCCTTTAGTTGTAACTCCTGCCTTTCCTCCCCGAGAAACTGGACCATTTTATCGTAGACAATTTTTACAAACTGCTGTCCCGGGGATACGGCTTTGAGTACCTCCTCGCCTTTTGCCTCCTCGATGGTCCGGTTTACAAATCGCCGGACCACTCTGAGGTTCACATCAGCCTCGAGTAGTGCTATTTTTATCTCATTTACGGTATCGTCGATGTTCTTTTCAGATATCCGCTTTTGCCCTGAGACTTGCCGTATTATGTCTGTAAATTTACTCGAAATTCTGTCCAGCATATCATTATTACCGTAAAATATTCCTAGCTTTATACCCTTTTCATGGGGAGCATGTCAACACAGAGAAATTCATCGCAGCAATTCATCGCAGCAATTCTAAAAGGTGAAGTCTTTAAGACTTCACCTTTTAGAATTTGCCTCCAATCCTTTGAATTACAAACAAATTCAAGGAAATAGAAGGTCAGTTCTCAATCTGGAAGGCCTTAGGCCTTTCAGATTGAGAACTGCTGAATTCATCGAATCTTTAGATAGTATCTGTCGATGTAGTTGATCTTCTCCTTAGCAGCGGTCCAGTAAGAACTGAGGGGATACTCATCATATACAATAGCGTAATACTCTCTTGCCTTCTTAATATTTCTCATTTCGCCGGGCCGCTCATAGATGCCGGCGAGAAGATAGTAAAGACTGTCAAGACCTATTTTTTTTCTAGGAACTTCGAAGAAACGTTCCAAGGTTTCAATAGCCTTTGGATAATCCTTCCTCATTAGGTAGAAGTGGACCAAGGATTCGGTGGTCCCGGCTGTATCAAATCCTCGTATCTTTAAAAAATCATCAGCGTACTTCTCCAGAAGGGCAACGCGTTCTTCTATAATAGCAAGGTCTATAATCCCCTTAAGTGCTTTCTCTCTGAATGGATATGGTTCCTCGAGGTTTTTCTTAAGCCACGTTAATGCCTCGGTATGGCTGCCCAGAATCCTGTAAAGTTCAGCAATCTTCTCCGCAATTTCCGGGCTTTTCTTCATGTGGTAGGTGTAGAGAAAACCAGCCAAGGCTTTTTTGTACTCTTCCTGCCGGTAGTATTCCTTTGCCCTTTTGTATCGCTTTTCCGCTGTATCTCCCTCCGCCTCTTCTGTGGATGCAGGATTCGGCATTGGGCTTTCTTCTTTTTCTTTCTCTTTTCCGGCTTCCACTTCAGTATACTCGTACCTGGAAAGCACTCTAAGTCTAATTGTTTTCCGCTCCAAAATCCCCCTCTCAAGGTTTTGCAGCTGGAAAAGGAGGTCCTCCACCCTAGGAGCACCTGTAAAAAAAGTAAAAATGGTCTTGCCCTCCGTGTTTTCTCTTCCTCTAAATTCCAGACTAGAATCTTGTTTTGACGATGACAGGAAAACCCATCCTTCTTTTTTCAGAGGAATTGTTATAACGGTATCTTCCCGCACAGAGAGAAGCTCATCGTAGACCAAGGTCCCTTTCTGGTTTTCAGTAGTTGCGGGCCCCTCCTCTTTCTCAGCTTCTCCATCTTTTTGGACGCGAGGCCCCTCCTCTTCATTCAGCTTCTGCTGTTCCTGCTGCTCTTTCCGGGCGGCACCTTCGCTAACTCTGCTTTTTTTCTTTTCATCTTCCGTATCTTTCGCATCTTGGCTGTTTTCTAGATGTTCCTCCGGAAGAGGAGACAGGGCGATCTGCGGCAAGGGCAGCGTAATTCTTGGCAGAGTTGTCTTTGTTGGAATCAGAGGTTCGGGCGGTGTTTCGTCGATCCTCTTTGGGTCCGGGACCTTCGGAAAAGGGGCCCCGGAGGAACGCTCTAGGGTTTCCTCCTCCCTTCCCTCCGGGGAAGGCGTTTCATCATACACATGGGGGTGTTTTGTCGCTCTCCGCGAAGCTTCTTCGGTTTCCGCGTTATCTAATCCTTCAGGTTTGGCCCCCGATTCCTTCTCACTGCTTTCTTTAAAGTCCACATCTTGTTCTGGATTGGTTTCTGCTGGAGTGGTACAGGAGGAAAAGGAAAGAGTGGTTAACAATAGAAATATAACAATCCTGTAATGATGAGCAGCGGAGATGGAAATATCCCTCCTTATAGATACTCTCTTAGCGCTTCTCTTGGAGAAGGCTGTCAATAAGCCGATTATTCTTCTCAATAAGTATTTCAAGACTAATATCCCTGGGATCTATCCAGAATTTTTTTATCCTTTCTTCTTCCCATTTTTCTTTTAAAGTATCGAAGTAGTGTGGGGGTTGGGGTGCCAACTCCTTATACTCTGAAGGAACCATAAAATCAGAAAGGGAGATTCCTTTTCCATCAGGAACCCCCTTTACACCTTCTTTTTCAACAGGAGAATTTTTAGGCATCATAACCAGGATGGTAATTAACACTGCTATGAGCCCGGTAATAAGAATGCTTAACACTGCAATTTTAATTTCCTTCGCGCTAAACAGTTTCATTTACTGCAGAATACCCTCCGGTTCTTTTTGTCGTTCCCTATACTCATCGATCCGCACTGAAACAACCTTGGAAACCCCCGGTTCAGCCATAGTAATACCTATAAGGGTATTAGCTCCAGTTACGGTTTTTTTATTATGCGTAATAATAATAAATTGCGATTTCTTACCGAATTCCATCAGAAGATGCACAAATTGCCCAACATTGTTTTCATCTAAGGCCGCGTCTATTTCGTCGAGGAGGCAAAAGGGCGAAGGTTTTACCATGTAGGTGGCAAAAAGCAGGCCCACGGCAGTAAGAGAGCGCTCTCCGCCGGATAGAAGAGAAATATTCTTCAGGTTCTTCCCGGGGGGCTGGGCAAATATTTCTACCCCTGTTTCCAGGATGTTTTCCGGGTCTAAGAGCTGGAGTTCAGCCCTTCCACCCCCGAAGAGTCTTCTAAACATGGAGTGGAAATTCTTTCGCACCTGGTTGTAGGTTTCTAAAAACAGCTCGGCCGATTCTTTGCGTATTTGTGTTGTAATACGCTCTAGGTCCTCCTTTGCCTCTGTCAGATCTTTCATCTGTCCGGAGAGGAAATCGTATCGTTCTTTGATTTCCTCAAATTCTTCCAAAGCCATAAGATTTACCTGTCCTAACTCTCGAATTTTTGACTTTTTCTCTTGGAGAACGGACCTAAGCTCCTGCAGCGGTGTTTTTATTTCGAACATACGATCTTCGTACTCTGTTAAGTCCCGGGAGTGGTTTTCACGGAAATTGTCATAGATATTTCGAATTTCCGCGTTTATTTCCGCGCACTCCATCTGCACCTTTTCTAATCTTCCCTGCAGGGCTTCCTCTTGTGCCCTAAGAGATTTTATTTTTTTTTCGCTCTCGAGGAGGTCTCGGTTTTTCTCGTGGATTCCCTTTTCCAGTGTACTCAATTCCTTCTGGAGGTCCCCTTCTCGCTGTTCTAATTCCGCTCTCTTCTTTTCCGCTTCTTTTATCTTTTTCTTCGTGCTCTCCTTTTCCTCTTCCAGCCTCTTTATTTCCCGCTGGTTTTCCTCCAGCGTTTTTTTCTGCTCTAAAAGATCAGCTTGAAGAGCTTCGATGGTATCATGCAAACCAGATTGTTGAGTTTTCATCCTGACTCTATTCATTCTCAACTCTTCCAGAGTCTTCCGATATTCCTCGATTTTTTTCGATAGGATGCTTATCTCTTCCCTAAGTTGGTTTAAACTATTCCTCCGCTGTGTAATTCCGGTTTGGGTGTCCATGATTTTATCGTCCAACTCTCTCTTTTGGGTAATGATTCCCTGAGGCGCGATAAATTCATCGATAAAGGCCGGGATGGTAGCGGTGTAACTATCATAGAGGGTGTTTATGTCATCCAAAACAAGAAGAGCATCCTCCAAACTCTCCACAGCGGCCCTGTTGAACTGAATAAGTTCATCCCGGGAAGAACTATCCAGCTGAGAGGAATCCTTCAATAACGCAGCCTTGCCGCGGATATGTATCTTGGCAGAAGAAATCTTTTCCTTAAACGCATCCTCCGCTTTTTTACGTTCCTTGGCGGAATATCCGGATTCCTTTAATCCCAGATCCAGCTGATGGACGATATCGTCGGTAATAACTTGGAGTTCACTCTGAAGGGATTTTTGTTCATTCTCCAACTCAAGGATTTCTTGCTCGTTCTTCTGTATCTGCTTTTCGTTAGTTCGTATACGCTCATTAGCCCTTTGAATGTTCTCCTCAAAGGAGGCAATATTCTCAGTAATTTCCGTTAATCGTTTTTCAATTTCCTCCAGCGTTTTCTTTTTATCCTCCAACTGACGTTTGAACGTTGAAATTTTTTCCTTTATTGATTCTTCCCTGGCCAAATTTGCTCTAGCCTGGCGTTCGTATTCCTCTATCCTCTCTTTGAGCAGCTCAATCTGGCTTAGCTTGTTATTCTTCTCTAGATCCAGACCGTAGAGGGTCTTTTGTGTTTCAATGAGCTTGGTCTCCATCGAATTAACCTGATCCAGACTACTCTCCAAGGAATTGTTTAACCCATTGATGGTCCGCCTTATGCCGTTTCTCTCTTCAGTTTTCTTGTTTTGGTCCTGCTCTTTCTTCTCTTTGGACTCTAAGAATCCCGCCAGTTTGACCAGCTGAATGTTAAGCTCGACTTGAAATTGTTCTTCCTTCAGTTCCCTGTAACTCTTTGTTTTTTCCGCCTGAATTTTCAAACTGTCGTAGGAACGCTTCACCTCCCGAAGAATGGAATCCACCTGTTGCATATTTTCTTCGGTCTTTTCGAGTTTTCTCTCCGCCTCCGCGCTCTTCTGTTTATACTTGGTAATCCCGGCTGCTTCTTCAAACAGAAGCCTTCTCTCCTCTGGTTTATTGGAAAGAATTTGATCGATTTTTCCCTGTTCCATTATTGAGTAGGCTGATTTTCCTATGCCCGTATCAAAGAAAAGCTCCCGAATGTCCTTTAGCTTTACAGGGTTGTTGTTTATCAGATATTCGCTTTCTCCAGAGCGGTAGAGTCTTCTCTTAATGGATATTTCTGAAAGTTCTATGTCCAGAATATTCTCATCGTTAGAGAGCACAAGAGTTACCTCGGCAACACTCATTGCCCTGCGGTCCTCTGTACCGTTGAAAATAACGTCCTCCATCTTGTCCGCACGTAAGGTTTTTGTAGCCTGTTCCCCCAAGACCCACTTTATGGCATCCACTATGTTGCTTTTACCGCATCCGTTTGGACCAAGAATGGCTGATATTCCGTCTCTGAATTCGATTTTACTTCTGTCCGCGAAGGATTTAAATCCTAATAACTCTATACTCTTTAGAACCAATTCTTTTTTCACCTCATCCGCTATTACATCAAGCAATGTAACAGTTGGTTAATCTGATAGCGGCCCTGCCTTTTACTTACTGTATAATAATCCCTGCTGATTTTAAAAATCAAGATTCTCGCTGCAATTTTCATGGCTTCTTTTAGATATGCCTCGACAGACGTTTTCGCAATGAGGGCCGAGTATATTGCAGATACTAAGGTTTTTCAATAGAATTTTCCCTATGCGAAAAAAACCAGTTGTCTGTGGAGTAGACGAAGTAGGAAGAGGCCCCCTTGCAGGTCCTGTCACAGCGGCCGCTGTCGTACTCATGCACACATTCCCCTTCCACCTCCTAGGTGATTCGAAGACACTTAATTCTGATAGAAGAGAGTCCCTCTGCCGTACTATTCTTCAACAATCGCCGGCTTACTCACTCGGGTGGGTCTGGCCGGAAGAAATTGACTATCTTAACATTCATAACGCCTCTTTACTTGCCATGAAACGGGCCGTAGAATCTCTTCCCCTCACACCGGATAGAGCTCTTGTAGACGGAAAATTTTTACCGGATATTTCTATTCCCTGTGAAGCAATAATCCGGGGAGATACCAAGGAATTCACCATAATGGCCGCTTCCATCTTCGCCAAGGTTGCCAGAGACAGATGGATGGTCCGTCATTCTTGGATCGACAACCGCTATGGTTTTGAGAACCACAAAGGATATCCAACAAAAGAACATAGAGCCAAGATAGAAAAGCATGGTATTTCAGGAATACACAGACGAAGTTTTAGGATTTCTCCTGTTTTATAAACGAAATAGCTTTGTCGAATTCCTTTAAAAAGACTTCCATGTCCTCTTCAAATACAATTATTGAATGTCTTTCAAATTGGTTCTCCCCCTGTTTCTTGCTTTCTACAACATTAAGAAACAAATCTCCATTTCTGTTTTCCTTGACATTAAAGAAATATGTCCTCTTACCTGAAGAAGCCTTGGAAGAATATACTTCACCTCTAATTCCCATACTTACTACCCCAACACTAAAACCTTGCAGGCACATTACAGCATTACTTAGATGTGCAATTACCCTGGCTCTGTATTCATGATGAGACGATATCTCATCTTATTCAGGTACAATACTATCTTATTCAGGACAATGCTTCAAGCATAATCAAATTCAGCCCAGCCACTGGGGAGACTTCTCATATTATCTTAACTGTGAACACCCCTTGACATAAGCGCTTTACGCGCCTTGACAATTCGCTGGGATATTGTTATAAAACTGTTCAGTTACTAAGCATATAATGTGAATGTAACTAACGCGCCTGTCGTATAATGGCTATTACCCCAGCCTTCCAAGCTGGAGATGCCGGTTCGATCCCGGTCGGGCGCTCAGGTAATTCCTTATAAAATAAGGAGTTTGCCAATTATTGAACCTGGAAAAGGCTAATTTCCATCCTGTAAAAATTTAGTTACCAGTTCTAAGAGCTCTTTCATAAATAAGGAAAACTTTTCAGGCGGAAGATGTGAAAAAGGCCCCTCCTCCGGGACAGTGAGTACTGCCTCCTTGGAATAGTCCCCGCGGGTGAGTACCACGCTCCTGCCGGAAACACTAAAATAGGGAGGAGCATTCTCTTCTTCTATAGTAGCTGTGTTCCCATTTTCTTCATTATTATTTTTTTCATCCTTCTTGTTAGCTGCAAATCGCTGAAAATCCCTTAAGCTGTCCTCCTTCATACGATGAAATACTACGCTTCTCTCCGTGTCATGCGATGTAAGGGCTTTATCCAGGTAGATAAGTTTTTTTAAGCCGTCTTCCTCCTGAAAGTTTATTTTATCCAATTCATGGCTATGTCGCTGCAGCACATCTCCAATTTTCGCGTATTCCTTAGCCGTTTTATACTTAATAGGGAGCCTTTCCATTTTTAAATACTCAAAGAAATTATGTGCACCTGCCTGAAGATATAATTTTTTATTAACTATATTGGCCAGGGAGCTGCAAAGAGCAACCTTTGAATATACTACTCCCTGAACGGTCTCCCTTATCCCCTCCTCTACCTCTTCTAAAGTATTGGACTGAACATAGTCTAGGGATATCACATGCTTTTGGTGTGTTTCGTTTAGCTGTCTTCGTATCTCAGTGAGTTCTTTCCGTTCGTTCCTCTTAAGGAGAATTTCCAAATGCTTATTCAGGGTTTGGATCTTGTGGATAAGCTCCTTTTTTTCTTCTCCTTCAGAGAGTCTAGAGTCTTCCATAGTCTTCCATTATTAATCAGTGGATTCCTCGCCGTCCTTTTTGTTCTCCTCTATAGTGAACTGCCCTACCAAATCCTCTAAATTAGAAACACTTTCTGAATTACGTGTGCCAGAGCCGGAGATAATCTCCGCGGCATTGTAAATTTCATTGGTAGCTATAGTTACTTCCTCCATGCCGTTTTTTGTATCCGTGGAAATGGCACTCAATTGGTTCATAGATTTTGTAATTGATTCGACCCGGTGATCCATTTCACTGTAAGAAGATTTTACGTCTTCTGTAATACTAATGAGAGAGGAGAGTGCCTCCACAATCTGGCTGCTGCCAACGGAAAGTTCATCTGTGGCATTTTTCATCTCCTGCATCGCGGAAGCAACGTCCTTCACACTTTCCACAATCCTATTAAAGGCCTTACCGCTATTCTCTGTAGATTTCTCTGAACTCTCGATGTACTCAGTCACTTCTTTTAAAGATTGTGTAATTACTTTTGCGCTGTCTGAACTGGATTCAGCCAACTTTCTGATTTCATCAGCCACAACAGCGAAACCTTTTCCTGCCTCTCCGGCGTGCGCGGCTTCAATGGCGGCATTCATTGCCAGAAGGTTGGTTTGGGAAGCGATGTTTTGTATAACATTAATTGAGTCCATTATTACATTGGTGGATTCGGCTACCTGTTTAATTACTCGGACAGTCTCCTCCATTTCTGTTTCCCCTTCATTTGCGGTATTCTCCAGATCGTTGGCAATTTTTAGTTTTTCTTCTGCCGCTCTGGCAATGTTATTGATAGAAGAGGATATTTCTTCAATAGAAGCGGAAGATTCATCAATAGCTGCCGCCTGATTAGAAATCAAATCCCCAACTTCGGAGATAAACTCTTTTACACTATTTGCCGCATCGGTGGATTGATTTACTTCGCTGTCTAAATGCACGATCTTGTCTTTCATATTTTCAATGTTGGTCCGCATTTCAACCAGAGAAGCTACCGTTTCCTCCGAGGTTGAGGCCAGATCGGTGCTGATTTCGCGGGTGGTAGAAGTCACCTCTTTTATACGTCCTATCATGGTATTAAGAGAATCTACCAGATCGTTAAAATAGCCCGATAGAGTCCCTATTTCATCCTTAGAGTTGATCCTAGACCTCACCGTAAGATCACCGTGGGAGACAGTCTGGAACGCGGAGATATACTCAGACAGGGGTTTTGTTACTATCCTTACTACGAGGTACAAAAATATTCCAATTACAAGAAAGACCCCTAGTGTGGCAAAGGCCATATTGAACATAGCCCGTCTTTCGGCAGCTGCCGCATCTTCCAGAGAGCTAATAATCTGAAAAGCCCCGTGTATTTCTCCTACCTCCCAGCCCTCTTTTATACCGCCCACAGGGTCTCTCGATCCCGCGGGCGATCCATGACAGAGCATACATTCCTCTGTAAGCTTAATAGGGCGAAAATATCGTATCTGCATGTCTTCAACAATGATTTTTTCTTTCAAGTTCTGCGTTTTCAGTTCTTCCAAGACCCTACTTTCAAGTTCAGTAGGTTCATTTTCAGGATTTCGCGGACTCTCTTTTGGTACCCGAAACTCGTACTTAGATTCTTCAGCATTTTTAGCCGCGACATGTATAGCGGTAATAATGGGAACTGCCTTAAGTATTTTTTCTCGGTCACCCATTTTTTCTAGCTCATCAAAAGGTCGAATTACACCGGCTACAATTTTGTCCGCCATTTCTTCCCTTGTTGCCTCCGCTGTGTAGACCACTGCCCTGCTTTTTTCGAGGATTGCAAGTTCCGCAAGACTTCGGACTTCATCTATAACAAGCAACGATGCTATTACGGCAAAAACCACTATACCGAGAAAGGAGATTGCCATTATTTTTACTTTCAGGTTTACATCTTTAAATCTCACTGTCGGTTTCCCCCTTACCTATAGTATATTCGTAACATATAAAATAGCAACCAATTCAACTCAGCAATTTCTCGGTATGAATAGTAGCACACTTTACATGCCGGCAAATGCTTCTGTACCTTGCTTTACCATTGAACAACGTAGTATAAAGTGGACAATGATTGTTCTTATAACTAACGATGACGGCATAAAAAGTCCAGGACTACATGCAATTGCTCAAGAACTGGAGAAGGACCACGAGGTATGGGTTGTTGCGCCGGATGGTGACAGGAGCGGGTTTTCTCATTCATTGACACTAAGAGAACCGGTAAAATTTCGTTCCATTAGCGAACGTTGGTATGCGTGTTCCGGAAGTCCCGCGGATTGTGTTCTTTTTTCGGATAAAGGGGCCATCCCCACCAGATTTGACATTGTGGTTTCCGGGATAAATCTCGGTCCAAATCTGGGTTCGGATATTATCTTTTCCGGAACGGCAGCAGCAGCCAGACAGGCCGCGTTTATGGGATATCCTTCGATAGCTGTAAGCGTGGGCTCCTTCGCTGCCCCTTTTTATTTCGAACACGCTGCCGGTTTTGTAAGAAAGAATTTACATATCCTTAAGTCTCTTTGGAACAAGGAACATTTCATCAATATCAATGTGCCGAATTCTGATATTCCACCCAAGGAGGTGGCAATTACCCATCTAGCCCATATTCGGTACGGGGGAGATCTTGCCTCCTTTACAGCTCCCAACGGTGAGGTATATTATTTTCTTCATGGGTCACAGAGGGGAGAACCGCCGGAAGACGATTCTGATTGGGGCTCCATAACCAAAGGGAAAATCAGTGTTTCCCCGGTCAACCTGCTTCACTGCCTCCACGAGGAGGAAAGACGTTACCATTCAACTCAATTCAACCTCTAAAAGGAACAACAAGTAGGAGCAACAAGAAGGAGCAAGAAGCAAATTTTACTGTGTCAAATTTTACTGTTTTTCAATAGAATTTTCTAGAGTATCGTAGATCGTCTTTAGAATGTGTTCCAGTGGAAGAGGGGATGAACAGCTTGCAGTAGATACTCCTTCTTTCGTTCCATCGCTTAGGTTTTCGTCTCCCATACTCCGGGCAACATCATCTCCGAACCCCCGGCCTTCCTTTCTTGCATGTACTACATCTTTTATGAGGGAAGTTGCTTCATCCAAGGCCCTCTCGTAACTATCGATAAAACTATCTTTTCTCTCTTTATGTGGTGGAAAGGGGGAGCGCCAGCTATTTCGTTTTTTGTTTAAAAAATCTATTTCCTCGGGAAGTTCGCAGGGATGGAAAAGAGCTAATATTCTTTTCGTCGATTCACCGTTTTTTTCTCTCTTGTAGGCCAGTTGTTTCATGGATACATCTATAGGATTGGTAAAACGATAAAAATCCATTGCATCCCAATAGGCATTTTTTAGTCTGTTTTCCAGGTCTACATGTTCTTTTTCGTAATATGTGCTTTCTATACCTTTAGTTAATAAGGTAAGAAGAGCAGCCGGAATGTCTTTACCCAGTGAAATACTGTTAAAAAAATCATACTCGCAAGCCTTTTTATGCTCTATTTTTTCTAGTAGGAGAACATCAATTATTCTTTCAAAGAATGGATGCAAACGAAGGTAACGAAGGGACTCCGTCTGGCCCTGCACTACCCATCCAGAAAAATAGTTAATAAAAGGATGGGCGTATCTGTCCAATATTCCATGACTAATAAATGCCAGGGTATATATAAGTGTACTATTCAAAAGATGCCCTGTATCTGTATTATCCTGCAGGCGAAGAAGGTTAGCACAGAATGTAGCGTATCCCCTTTTATGGAGGGAGATGCCGTATTTCAAAGCAGAAGGAGATCGTTTACGATTATGGAGAAAAATATCAGGTCCCTGCGCTCCAAAGCTGATATATGGATCAAGTGTCTTTTGGATTTCCTGGAATTCATTCTTTGAGACCGCTCCCTTTATTGCACTTCGAGCGAATAGGTGGTGAGTTATATGCGAAGGCATATGTATGTATAGCTAGTCCTGCCAGTAAATATAGGGCATATTTGTTCGCATGGTCATGGTCTTGCTGTTATCCTCTTGATAGGTAATAACAGTTACTCCATCCTCATCGCTAATGTTAATTAAACCTTGTATCGAAAAGAGAATAGCTCCGTTCTGCGAATAAATATTCAGTTTCCCTTTCATGTGACTTCCTCCGGTCGTGGTGAACAGTATATAGAAAAAGAGTAAAAATAGAAAGATGGAAAATCAAATATATACGGGTAACGCCAATTAATTGTTACATTTCCCATCATACTACATTATATCTTTTAAAGTATGGATCTTATTCGAGTTCTTTAGTTTTTGAATTGCCTTTTCCTGTATCTGCCTTACTCGTTCTCGGGTAATACCGAGCATCCTGCCGGTATCGTGCAGGGTACATGGCCCCTCACCGGTTAGGCCAAAACGCATTTTTATTATCTTTATTTCTCTCTCATTGAGCTCCTGTAAAACCTGTTCTATTGTATCCTGAAGCGTCATATGAAACACAGCTTCGTAGGGTTTAGCATTCTTCTCATCCTTAATAAGGTCTGCCAGCCGGGTCGCGTTCTCCTCGTCCACTGAAGTATCCAAAGATGTAGTTTCCTGAGCAATGGAACGTATTTCTTTTACCTTTAAAGCAGTCATGTTCATATAATCTGCAAGTTCCTCATCGCTCGGGTCTCTGCCTAATTCTTGGGTCATCTGTTTTGCAGCTACATAACATTTCTTTATGGTGTTCAACATATGTATGGGAATACGTATAACCCTTCCCTTGTCAGCCAAAGCTTTTATTATTGCTTGGCGAATCCACCAGGTTCCATAGGTGGAGAATCGACAACCCCTGGTATAATCAAACCGGTCAACCGCTTCAATAAGTCCGATATTTCCTTCATCAATCATATCCAGGAGAGACAAACCCCTATACTGGTATTTTTTTGCAATGGAAACGACTAATCGAAGGTTTGAATTTATCATTTTGTTCTTTAGGCGGGCTAACTCCGCCGCTTGTTTTTTTTTCAATTCTGTCGAATCATTTTCTGTACTTTGCTGTATTGTTTCGCTAAGTGTGTGTATCTTTTCCGCTAATACCTTTTCTTCCTCTGCCGACAGAAGTGGATACTGTGAAATTTGACGCAGATAGAGAGCGAGAGGATCATGCTCGCCGAAGTTATCTGCTTTTTTTGACTTTGTGTTTTTTGTGGCATTTTTCTCTTTCATGGATTCTTTGTTTTGCACCGCCGGCGCACTCCTTAAAAGATGTTTGGAACAGCCAATTACAAGATTAGCGATTTTTCATAGAGTAACATCGTATTAGCTCTTTGTTGCCTTGCTTAGATCCAGAGATCTGCCATTTTTAAAGACAGAAAAAAACAGGGTCGGTGTGCCTTCCTTCGGCAGAATACCTAAGCTTGCAATTTTCATCCCCCGTTCTACCCTGTCGCCGACCTGTACGAAGGTCTCCCCATTTCCGCCATACACATACGTATATCCTGATTTCGATTGAATAATTAACACTTTCCCGTACCCTCTGTAGGGTCCTGCCCAGACCACCTCTCCGTCCTCTACAGCGGTAATGGGATCACCTAAACTACCTGTAAAGTGGATACCTCGTAATTTTCCGTCAATAAATGAAATTTTTCCATTGTGAGGCCAGAAAGGCAGAGGTATGTTTTTCGGAGGCGCGGTTTGAGTTTCAACCTGCTTCTGACTATCTTTAGCAGTCCCTTCTCCCTCGGCTTTCTCCTCTCCTTCCTTTTCGCTTAAGGCAATCTCCGGACGATTACCTTCTGAGGTCGGCACAAGAAGTGTGTCCCCTACTTGCAATACATCAGTCTCCGAGAATCCGTTAAGCTCAAGCAACTGTTTTAATGGAACACCATGAGCTTTGGCAATCCCATAAAACGTATCTCCAGGCTTTACCTTGTACGATTTTGTCTCTTTCGAAGGGATTTTGATTCTACTTCCTATTTTTAGCTGTCGAGGGTCCTCTACTCCGTTATAGAGAACGAGCTCTTCCACCGAGATACCGTACTTCTTCGCTATAGCGTAGAGGGTTTCACCTTTTTTTAGGATATGTATATCCTCAGCATAACTGAAAAGGGGCAATTGAAGACATATATACACCGAGAGTATAAGGGTTTGTATTTTCTTCATAGACTTCTACTCTGTTGATCGGTATATATCGTGTAAAACTGTATAATTGGCCTCAGTAAAATGTATA
>CAYXSD010000019.1:6596-34652 GCA_964466335.1 uncultured Spirochaetales bacterium | reverse complement strand
GATGCCATAATCGGAGAGTTTCTTCATTCTTGCCCTAGGAGATTTACCTGGCGGATTTCTCTTTTTTGTTATAGGACATTTTCCACTGAAACATCTCTCTCCTTTTAAAAAAAGTTTTGTCTTTTCAGCTCTACAGTATCTGCATTGGGATCCTAGGTATCTTGCCATAACTAATTCCTCTTACACTCTTCGGCTTTTTCTTGGCCTGCACCCGTTATGGGGGATCGGGGTGATATCCTTAATAGATCGTACCTTCAATCCCAAAGCGCCTAGGGAACGAATTGCCGATTCCCTCCCAACTCCGGGACCCTTTACATAGACATGGACTTCCTTCAAACCATAATCTATCGCCTTTCTCGCTGCTGTTTCCGCCGTCGTCTGTGCCGCGTAGGGAGTCGACTTTTTCGCTCCTTTAAAATTTAAAGATCCGGCACTGGACCAGGAGACGGCGTTCCCCTTTAGGTCCGTAATAGTAACAATAGTATTGTTAAAGGTCGCCTGAATGTAGACGTTTCCCACATATACTGTCTTTTTCTCTTTTCTTTTCCTAACTTTAGCCAATTGGATAAACCTCCGCTCTTGCTTTTACATCTAAGGCCATTAGGTGGCCTTCTTCTTCCCGGCCACAGTTTTCCGTTTTCCCTTTCTCGTCCGGGAGTTGGTCTTTGTTCTTTGCCCACGCACAGGAAGACCCTTTCTATGGCGCAAGCCCCGATAGCAACCGATATCCATTAATCGTTTGATATTGAGGCTCACTTGGGTTCGCAAACGTCCTTCCACGGTATAGTCATTATCGAGTATATTCCTCAGCTTGTTGATATCTTCATTAGCGAGATCATTCATTCGTACATCCGGGTCCACCTTCGCTTTTTCGCAGACCTCTACGGCAAGGGACCTTCCGATGCCATAGATGTATGTCAATGCAATCTTTACCGCCTTATTGGGAAGATCTATTCCCGCTATACGCGCCATATTTCCTCCTACCTCTGTTTCTGTTTATGTTTCGGGTTGGAACACACAATCCTCAAAACACCCTTGCGCCTTATAATTTTACAGTTATCGCATATAGGCTTTACACTTACTCTAACTTTCATTTCCGTATACGCTCCTTAAAGGTTCCTTGATTTAATTCTTCCCTTTCGCACTAAACCCTCGTGATGATGCATTCTTAAATGCCCTTCAATCTGAGACATAGTATCCAGGTCTACCCCGACCATAATAAGAAGGGAAGTACCTCCCATGAGCATAGCCACCTCCATAGGAAAGTTGAAGAGGCTCTGCACAATTGTGGGTATCACTGCTATGAAGGCAAGGAAGATAGCACCTGGAAGAATAATCCTGCTTAATATTCGATTAAGATATTCCTCTGTCTTCTCGGTCCTAATTCCGGGAATTGATCCACCGTTTTCTCTAATCTGCTTTGCTATCTCCACAGGATTTAAGGTGACCTGTGTATAGAAGAAAGCAAAGAAGATGATTAGCAGGGTGTATGTTACTACATACGGAACACCACCGGGTCGCAGCCAGTTGGAAAAATTCGCTAACCAGGGAATTCGTGCTCCCAAGTTTCCCGCCATCTGAAGAGGGAAAGTCAGTACGGATGAGGCAAATATTACCGGAATAACCCCGGACGGGTTTATTTTGAAGGGGATATACGTATTCTGGGCACCGTACATCCTTCGGCCCACTACCCTCTTCGCATAGTGCACCGGTATCTTCCTCTGTCCCCGCTGTTCATAAATAACAAGAGCTACTACTCCGACAAACATAGCCAATACCACAATAACAAATACCGGATTAAGCTCCTTCGCCCTGATCTTAGTAATAAGCACCCAAAAACCATTGGGCATCCGGGCTACAATTCCCGCGAAAATGAGAAGAGATATTCCGTTTCCAATTCCCCGCTGGGAAATCTGCTCACCCATCCACATCAGAAAAATTGTCCCCGCGGTTACTGTCATCATAGCAATAAGGGTATAGGGGAGCTTAGCCATAGTAATAGCATCGGGGATTTGGTCCGCGTAAATGGTAACGGCGTAGGACTGAATAAGACAGACAAAAACCGTTCCAATTCTTGTATACCGCTGGATTTTCTTTCTTCCCCCTTCCTCTTCGGAGATCTTCTTTAGCTTTGGGAATACCAATAGAAGAAGCTGCATAATAATCGATGTAGATATATAAGGCATGATCCCCAACATAAAGACCGAAAAATTCTTGAACGCTCCTCCGGCAAAAAAATCGATGTACTCGGTAATTCCGATCCCTCCACCGGTCTCTTGGGCCAGAAAGTAGAGCTTTAGGGCATTTACGTTTATCCCGGGAATTGGAAGAGTTGCTCCTAATCGAAAAATAGTCAAAACAAAGAGGGTAAAAAATATTCGCTCCCTCAGATCTTTTATTCTAAATATATCTAATAGCGGATTTCGCGCCGTTTGGGCCATGTGGTTCTACCTACTCCTTTTTCTCTGTCTCATTTTCTGAGTCTTTATCTTTTTCCTTCTTGGTTTCCACAGTCGCTTCTATCTTCTCTTCAGCTTCCGATTCTGAAACTTTCTTCTTATTCGAACTTTTTTTAGTCTTTTCCAGTTTCTCTGCCGTTGCATTTTCCTTTGGCTCTGTAAGTTCTTCTACGCTGCCGCCGGCTTTTTCAACCTTTGCCCTGGCCCCGGAGGAAATCTTGTCAATCTTCAGGGTAAGTTTCTTTGATATTTCTCCATTTCCCAGGACTTTAACTAAACCTTTGCTGTTCTTAATAATGTTGCGGGAGACCATGGCTTCCTTGTCCACCGTATCGCCGTCAGAAAATTTCTTGTCCAAAGTACTAATGTTAACCGTTTCGTAGTCTACTTTGAAGGGATAGTTTGAAAAACCTCTGCGGGCGATCCTTCGATAGAGGGGCATCTGTCCCCCTTCGAATCCTGGACGGACTTTTCCGCCGGATCTTGAATTCTGTCCGTCGTGACCTCGTCCACAGGAACGCCCTTTTCCCGATCCTCTGCCGCGCCCCTTTATTTTTTTATTCTTTCTACTGCCCCGGGGGGCTATTAAATCGAATTCTCCCATAATTAACCGATCTCCTCGACGGAAATCAAGTGCCCTACAGCTCTGGCCATCCCCATAATAGCCGGGGTTGCGTCTTTTTCAACAGACTGTCTGATCTTTCTCAATCCAAGGGCTTTAACCGTCTTTCGATGTTTTGGTTTGCTTCCAATCGGACTCTTTACTAAGGTGATTTTTACCTTACTAACCTTACCCGCCATCTCTTACCCCCATAACTCTTCCAGAGTTTTACCCCTGTCCCGAGCAAGCTTCGCCGCGGGAAGAAGATTTTCCAACCCGGTGAAGGCTGCTTTAAGTATGTTCATGGTATTCTGCGATCCCAAGGACTTACTTAAGATATCATGAATACCACAGGCGTCCATGAGGGCCCTTACAGGTCCTCCAGCAATGACTCCGGTACCCGGAGCGGCGGGCCGCAACAGCACCTTGGCACTCTTAAACTCGCCCAGACTTTCATGAGGAATGGTGGCCTTCTGTAAAGGAATATCCACCATGTTCTTTTTTGCCCGGTCTATACTCTTCCGAATAGCCTCGGCTACATCGTTGGCCTTTCCAAAGCCGTATCCGACTTTGCCTTTCTGATTTCCAACCACTACTAAAGCAGAGAAAGAAAACCTTCTTCCTCCCTTAACCACTTTTGCTACCCGGTTTAGTTTAACCAATTTTTCCAGATACTCTTTTTCTCTTTCCATGTCCCGTTCCAAAGTTACCCCCTACAACCGTACTCCTGCTTTTCGGGCCCCATCGGCAACTGCCTTTACGACACCATGATACTTGTAGCCGTTTCTATCGAAAACGACCGCTTTAATGTTTTTTTCTGCCATGCGTTTCCCGATTAATTCACCAATCTTTGCCCCTGATTCCTTGTTCACTCTCAGGTCCTTCAGATCGTCTTCCAAGGTACTTGCCGCAAGAAGGGTATTACTCTTTTCATCGTCTATTACTTGCAGATAGATCCGTTTATTGCTCTTATAAATTGACAATCTCGGACGATCGACAGTTCCAACTATCTTTTTCCGTATGTGTCTTTTCCGCCTGATTCGCTTTCGCTGTTTTTCTCTTACTCTTCTCATATGGCTACCCTATTTAATACCTGCCTTACCGATCTTTCTTCGGACATATTCGTCCTCGTACTTCACTCCCTTGCCCTTGTACGGCTCGGGCGGTCGAATGGATCTAATTTCCGCACTAATCTGACCAACTTGCTGTTTATCAATTCCCTCTACCGTAACTTTATTCTGTCCCTCGCAGGTTATGGTAATTCCCTCGGGAATCATGTATTGTACAGGATTAGAAAATCCAAGATTTAGGATCAATGAATTTCCCTGTACTTCGGCACGGTACCCTACACCGTTAATTAAGAGGACCTTCGAAAAGCCTTTACTTACTCCTTCTACCATGTTGCTTAGAAGCTTTCGATAGAGTCCGTGGTAAGATTTTGCCGATTTAGTTTCGTTCTTTCGCGAAATAACCACATTCCCGTCTCCAATAGATAGTTTAAGAAGGGGGTTAAACTTCTGAGTCAGTTTCCCCTTTGGACCTTCTACGTTGAGTGTATTTCCATCTTCTTTCACTGACACTCCCTGAGGGATTTTTATTGGTAGATTTCCTATTCGTGACATACTAGTTTCCTCTTTACCAAATTGAACAAATCAATTCACCGCCGACCTTTTTCTCAATTGCCTTCTTTCCGGTGGTGACCCCGGTGGAGGTGGATACAATAAGAGTCCCGTATCCATTAAGAATCCTCGGCATTTTTCTATATCCCGAGTACGTCCTCCTTCCAGGCTTTGAAATCTTTTCAATACCGTGGATGGTCGGATTTTTTTCCTCATCGTATTTGAGAAAAACCCGGATATAGTTAAAATTGTTCTGAGTGATCTTCTTAAAATTCTTTATAAAGCCCTCGTTCTTTAAGATCTTAACAACCTCCAACTTCAATTGTGATGTCGGAATATCGACCTTTTCAAATTGAGCCCTACTTGCGTTTCTTATTTTCGTAAGCATATCAGCTACAGGATCGGTAACTGCCATTTCCTTCTCCCTACCAGCTTGATTTTGTAACGCCGGGAATTAATCCCTCGCTTGCTAAATTTCTAAAACAGATTCTACACATCTGAAACTTCCTCATATACCCCCGAGGTCTTCCGCATATTCTGCAGCGGTTCACCCTCCTTGTAGAATACTTTGGTTTCCTCTGTGCTTTGATAATCATAGATTTCTTCGCCATTACTTACTCCCTTTATTTCCTGAATGGCATGCCTATTTTGGCGAGAAGACTTCTTGCTTCCCTGTCTGTATTGGCACTGGTAATAATTGCTACATTCAATCCGGTTACTCTTTCAATTTTATCGTAATCAATCTCAGGAAATATAATTTGTTCATTGATACCCAAAGAGTAGTTTCCCCTGCCATCGAAACTGTCTGGATTTACTCCGCGAAAGTCCTTAACCCTGGCAAGGGCAATGTTAATAAGACGGTCTAAAAACTCCCACATATAAGATCCGTGGAGGGTCACTTTTGCCCCTATTTCCATTCCCTCTCTAAGTTTAAAATTTGCAATAGATTTCCTAGCTTTCGTTTTTACAGCTTTCTGCCCGGTTATGAGGGTCAACTCTTGAACAGCGGAATCGAGGAGGTTCTTATTCTGTATTGCCTCGCCCACACCCATACTTATTACTACTTTTTCTATCCTCGGAATCTCCATAATCGAAGAATATTCGAATTCTTCGTGAAGTTCCTTCACCACAGTCTTGTCGTATTTTTCCTTTAGTCTCGGTACGTAATTGTCCATTACAACGCTTCCCCGCACTTCTTACATATTCTAGTTTTTTCACCGTTCTCAACAGAGTACCCAATCCTCGTCTTTCCGCATTTTTTGCAGAGTATCTGTACGTCTGAGATGTGTAGTGGGGCCTCAATGTCAATAATGCCGCCCTTTTCACCCTGTTTTTTCGGTTTCATCGCCTTTTTTACAAGGTTTACTCCTTCGATAATGATCCTTCCCTTGTCCTTATCTACTTTCAGGATCCTTCCGGTCTTTCCGCTTTCCCGCCCGGTTATTACTTGGACCTGATCGTTCTTTTTAAGCTTTGCCTTTTTCAATGCTATTTTACCATTACTCATACCTTCCCTCCTAAAGTACCTCAGGAGCTAGGGAGATTATTTTCATATAATTTGCCTCTCGTAATTCCCGGGCCACCGGTCCAAATATACGCTTCCCCGTAGGGTTCTTGTTCGCATCGATAATGACACAGGCGTTATCATCGAAACGAATGTATGTTCCATCTGATCGCCTGAACTCTTTCTTTGTCCTTACGATTACCGCTCTCTGTACATCTCCCCGCTTAATAGGGGCATTGGGTAGAGCATCTTTCACCGCAACTACGACGGTATCCCCTACCCCTGCGGTTTTTCGCTTACTTCCACCGAGCACCTTAATGCATTGTACGCGTTTGGCTCCGCTATTGTCCGCCACATTTAAATATGACTGCATTTGAATCATAACACTACCCGCTCCTTTACCCCTTAAAGAAGAACACCCTCCACTGAGGGCCCTTTACTTCAAGGGCACGCTTCAATCTTTTTTGTCCTTTCTACTTCGCCCTTTCCACGATCTCTACAAGCCTCCATGTCTTGTCTTTACTAATGGGCCTGGACTCTTCAATGCGTACAATGTCGCCTATACCCGCGTCGTTATTAACATCGTGGGCTTTTACCTTTTTTGATTCTGTAAGGTACTTTTTATAGAGTCTATGAAGCTTTCTATTCGTTACTCGTACAACAATGGTCTTTTCCATCTTGTCGCTAACGACTTTTCCTACATAGGTTTTTTTATTTCGTTTCGCTTCAACGGTTTCCACATCCCACTCCTAGGCTTCTCTTATTCCGAGATCATATTCGTGTATGATGGAATTAACCCGGGCAATTCCGCGTTTTAAGTTTCTCTTCTCCACGGGATTATCCACGTGCCCCACCACCATATTCATTCTTAAATCGAAGAGGTTTTTTTTAAGTTCCTCTCGCTTCGTGTGCAGTTCTTGGTATGTAAGATCATTAAATGAGTTTTTCATGCCTTTACCCCATGTCCCTTCGAGAAATGAATTTCGTCCGGATGGGAAGCTTGCTGCTGGCAAGTTTCATGGCTTCTTCCGCCAGTTCAGTAGGGATCCCCGCCATCTCAAACATAATAGTCCCGCGCTTAACCGGTGCCACCCAATACTCCGGGGCACCTTTACCCTTTCCCATACGAGTTTCCGCGGGCTTTTTTGTGTAGGGCATATCCGGAAATATCCTTATCCACACCTTACCACCCCTTTTAATATGCCTTGTCATGGCGATTCGGGCTGCCTCAATCTGCCTGTTGGTAATCCATTTAGGCTCTAAAGCTGCTAATCCGTAATCACCAAAGGATATTCTGTTTGCCCGGGTAGCTTTTCCTTTTAAATCCCCGCTGCTTCGCATTCGCTTTCTGTATTTTGTTCTTTTAGGACTCAGCATTTCTTGTTGCTCCTTCCTTCCTATCTACCTTTTCACTCATTCCGTGTTCTTTTGTTATCCTAATTTGATTCCTTTCTTCTGTTCCTAACAAGAAGCCCGGCGTCTTCCTTTTTATTTTTCTCATACACTTCACCATTGAAGATCCACACCTTCACGCCGATGGCACCAAAAGTGGTATCAGCAAATTCGAAGCCGTAGTCTATGTCGGCTCGAAAGGTGTGAAGAGGAATTCGTCCCTCTTTTAGCTGGGCGACCCTTGCCATTTCAGCGCCGCCTAATCTGCCGGCGACCCGAATTTTTACCCCTTGAGCGCCTCCCTTCATGGCGCTCCCAATGGCCATTTTCAGGGCCCTTCTAAAAGACGAACGCGATTTTAGCTGACGCGCAACGTTTTTAGCAATCAGCTGGGCGTCTACCTCCGGTTTTTTTATTTCTTTTATCTTTAATTGTATTTTTTTGCCGGCCAGCTTTTGTAATCTGGCGCCGATTTTCTCTATATTTGAACCCTTGGCTCCAATGATAATTCCTGGCCTAGAAGTATGCACTACAATAGTAATTCTTTGGGGATGCCGAATAATTTCCACATCCGAAATATCCGCCCCCCTTGCTTCGGGGCATTTATTGAGCTCTTTTCGTAAACGCAAATCCTCGTGGAGCGTATCCGCATATTCCCGAGGATCCACATACCATTTTGATTTCCAGGTCTTGTTTATTCCAAGACGTAGACCGTTTGGATTTACTTTCTGTCCCAATTTATTCTCCCATCTCAGCTATTTCATCAATAATGACCGATATATGGCTCATTCTTTTTAGCAGTATATCTCTTCTACCACGGGCCCTTGCCCAAAGCCGCTTGTACCGGGGGCCTTCATTTACCAGAAGTTCCTTTATATAAAGCATCTCCTCATCCAGGTCTTTGTTCTGCTCCAAAGCATTCGCCACAGCGGATTTTACCACCTTCTTAATATGTACAGCACCTTTCTGAGGAAGGTTCTCAAGGATGGCGATAGCCTCGCCGTAGGGTTTTTTCCTTACGTTATCCGCAACTCTTCTGAGTTTTGTGGGTGACATCATTATGTATTTCGCCTTGGCGGAATATCCTTTTTTCGCTTCCATAATTGCCTACCTACTTCTTGGTTAATTTCTTTTCCGATCTTGCGTGACCACGGAATATTCTTGTCTGGGCGAATTCCCCAAGCTTATGGCCTACGAGGTTCTCTGTAATATACACAGGGACCCAATTTTTCCCGTTGTATACGGAAATGGTAAACCCCACCATCTCGGGTATGATCGTCGAACATCGAGAATAGGTTTTAACCATCTTTTTGTCACCGGATTTGTTCATTTCAACAACCCGCTTGTACAGTTTTTTTTCAATAAACGGTCCCTTCTTAATAGAACGTGCCACTTACTTTCTCCTACTGTTTCCTTTTCTTTACGATAAACTTATTTGACTGTTTATTCTTCTTTCTTGTCTTGTACCCTTTTGTCTGTACACCCCAGGGAGTTACAGGATGTCTACCACCCGCGGTGCGGCCTTCACCCCCGCCATGAGGATGATCGTGCGGGTTCATTGCGACACCCCGCACTTCCGGACGTTTTCCAAGCCATCTCTTCCGACCCGCCTTACCCAAAGTTACATTCATATGGTCTTCGTTTCCTACAACCCCGATGGTTGCCATACATTTCTTAAAAACCATCCTCGTTTCTCCGGAGGGAAGTCGAAGAGAGACATAATCTTTTTCTTTTGCAACCAATACTGCACCGGTGCCGGCCGCCCGTGCCATGGCAGCTCCCTTCCCGCACTGGAGCTCTATGTTGTGTACCGTCATACCCAGAGGGATTTGCTCCAAGGGTAGTGAGTTTCCTACCTCAATAGGGGCCTCCGGTCCGCTCTGGACGGTATCTCCTTGTTTCAAACCCCGAGGCGCCAGGATGTACCGTTTGTCTCCATTCACAAAGTGGATGAGCGCAATATTCGCGCTTCTGTTTGGATCGTATTCGATACTGGCCACGTTCCCAGGAACACCATAGTTGTCCCGTTTAAAATCCACCATACGTTGCTTTCTCTTATGCTGACCGCCCTTTCGCCGAACGCTGATCCGACCATTTGTGTCTCTTCCAGCCTTGCTTCCTTTGCCTTTTACAAGGGATTTTTCAGGTTTTTTCCCCTTGGTGAGCTCCTCAAAGGAAAGACTTGTTTTGTATCGCAAGCTCGGTGTTCTTGGTTTATACTGTTTCAGTCCCACTGTATTACTCCCCTATAATTGCGTCTAGGTCGATCACAAAAGATCTTAGGCGCCCTCAAAAATCTCTAAGCTTTTTCCCGTCGGCATGGTAACAATTGCCTTTTTCCAATTTGAGGTGCTTCCCTTTTTAAACCCCGATCGGGTCCTGGATGCTCGGGGTTTCCCCTTCACATTCATAATATTGCACTCCTTGGGCCTTACTGAGAAAAGTCCTTCCACCGCGTCTAATACTTGATTTTTATTTGCCCTGGGATGAACACGAAAGGCATACTTTTTTGTTTCCCCTTCCCGAAGGAGGTTTGTTTTCTCCGTTAAAATCGGTTCTAAAATTACATCTTCATTAGTCATGCCCATCACCTACTATGCTTTTTTCTTCTCTTCAGCTGTCTTCTCTTCGGCCGCTTTCACTTCAGCTGTCTTCTCTTCGGCTGCCTTATCGACTTTTTCCGCCTTTCCGCTGATGTTCTTTTTTCCATTTCCGTAGAAGTCGTTAAGACCCTCTGCGGCCTTCTTAAGAAGCAGAACTTTTCTTCCATAGAAAAGATCGTGAGCATTCAGCCGCTGATAGCAAAGTATCTGAAGCCAAGGTATGTTTTTTCCCGCTCTTTTTATGGTCTTATCCTCGTCAGTAACGACAAGAACAGTCCGCTCCTTTTCGGAGAAATTCTTTAAGATGGCCATAAGGTCCTTCGTTTTTCCTGATTCCAGAGGGAAGTCCTCTACTACCTGCAGCCGCTCATTTTTTATCTTTTTGCTTAAAAGAGAGATCATGGCGGTCCGTTTCATTTTACGGGGTATCTTGTAATTGTAGGACCGAGGTCTAGGACCAAAGGTGGTGCCTCCTCCAACCCAGATAGGGGATTTTCTGTCACCGGAACGTGCGTGCCCGGTCCCCTTCTGTCTCCAGGGCTTTGCGCTGCTGCCTCTAACCTCTCCTCTGGTTTTTGTTGAAGCGGTCCCTGCGCGTTTATTAGCTAATTCGCTGTTAACCGCGTAGTAAATAGCTCCGTTCTTTACTTCACCACCAAAGACTTCGTCTTTTAACTCTATGTTTCCGATGGGCTCTCCCTGTACGGAAAAAACCTTCTGTTCCATATCAGCCACCTATAATAACCTATCTATCAACCTTAAAAGGGCCGCTCTATGATTTCTTCTTCGCGGTCCTTACTACCAGCATTCCACCCCTTCTTCCGGGCACCTGTCCCTTTACCAAGATGATTTGCTTTTCCTCATCCACCTTAATAATTCGGAGATTTTGGGCAGTTCGTTTTTCGCCGCCCATTCTCCCGGCCATTTTGGTACCTTTAATGACCCGGGAAGGCCAGGCGGCCATACCGGTAGAACCGTTGGTACGATGGAATTTCGAGCCGTGGGTTTTTCTTCCGCCGCCAAATCCGTATCGCTTCACAACTCCCTGATATCCCTTTCCTTTAGTAATGCCGGTAACATCCACATATTCGAAATCATTAAAAACCTCAACCCCTATGGAGTCGCCTATTGCAACTTCCTGGTCGAACTCCTTAAATTCCATAAGATGCCGCAAAGGGGCCTCTACAGCTTTGAACTGTCCGGCGTAGGGCTTCTTTACCCTGTTTTTTTTCATTGACTCCGCGCCAATTATTACTGCCGAATAGTTGTCTTTGTCCTCTGTTCTCTCACCCACTACAGTATTCTTATCAATATGAATCACTGTAACCGGTGTGAGCTCGCCTCTATTGTCAAATACCTGGGTCATTCCAACTTTTTTTCCGATCAACCCTACCATTTCCGTTTCTCCACGTCTCAGTTATTTTCCGCCTCTGCTTCCCATGTTCAATAAATACGCCTACTGCTTAATTTCAACATCCACCCCTGCGGGTAGTTCCAGTTTCATTAGAGCATCCATGACATCCGATGTGGGATCTAGAATATCGATAAGGCGCTTATGCGTTCTCATTTCAAACTGTTCCCTGGCTTTCTTGTTTACGTGCGGGGAACGGAGCACGGTATATTTATTTATCCGCGTCGGCAAGGGGACCGGACCGGCAACCTTTGCCCCGGACTTAACCACGGTGTCAACTATGGACTTTGCGCTCTGATCGATGAGTTCCACATCAAAACCTCTTAGCCTCACACGAATTCTATCCTTAGCCATTACTGCTCCTAGAAAAGAGAAAAAAACAACTCCGCCCTCAAGAAGGAGGGACAGAGTTTTTTTCCCATAGTTATTCTATAATTTCCGTTACCTGACCACTTGCCACGGTCCGTCCGCCTTCTCGAATTGCGAAACGGAGTCCCATCTCCATCGCAATCGGATGGATGAGTTCAACATTAATGTCGGTGTGATCTCCGGGCATAATCATTTGCTTGTCCTCAGGAAGGGTCACTGTTCCCGTAATATCAGTAGTTCGGAAGTAGAACTGGGGCCTGTACCCTGTAAAGAAGGGAGAGTGACGTCCGCCTTCTTCTTTGCTTAGACAGTAGATGGTGCCCTTGAACTTATGATGGGGAGTAATAGAACCGGGTTTAGCGAGGACCTGACCTCTTTCTACAGCGTCCTTGTCAATACCGCGAAGAAGACAGCCAACATTATCTCCCGCTTCGCCCTGATCGAGGAGCTTGTTGAACATCTCTACACCGGTTACTGTGGTCTTCTTGGTGTCTTTAACACCGACTATTTCAATCTCTTCACCAACTTTAACAACACCCCGCTCTATACGGCCGGTAACCACTGTCCCGCGACCCTGGATAGAGAAAATATCTTCAATGGGCATGAGGAATGGTTTATCTACAGCCCGCTCGGGTACCGGAAAGTATTCGTCCATTGTCTTTAAAAGCTCGACAACAGGAGCGATCTTATCGGGATCGTCGATATTTTCCATTGCTTCAAAAGCAGACCCTTTAATAATGGGAATATCGTCGCCGGGGAATTCGTATTCGTTCAAGACCTCTCGTACTTCTTCTTCCACCAGTTCAATGAGTTCAGGATCATCTACCTGATCAGTCTTGTTGAGAAAAACGATAATTGCCGGTACACCCACCTGCCGAGCTAAAAGTATATGCTCTCTGGTCTGAGGCATAACCGAATCCGGGGCGGAAACCACCAGGACAGCACCGTCCATCTGAGCGGCGCCGGTAATCATGTTCTTAATATAGTCCGCGTGACCCGGACAATCCACGTGAGCGTAGTGGCGGGCGTCCGTTTGGTATTCCACGTGTCGAGTATTAATCGTAATGCCCCGCGCCTTCTCTTCCGGAGCATTATCGATATCCTCATAAGACATCAGCTTATCACCAAATTTCTTGGCGGAAATCATGGTGATCGCCGCGGTGAGAGTTGTTTTCCCATGGTCAACGTGGCCGATTGTACCTACGTTAATATGTGGCTTCGTTCTCTCAAACTTTGCTTTAGCCATCTCTTCCTCCTTGCAATCTTCTAACCATCCAATTGAATTTACATATCAATTAATATTAACAACCCCGAGGATTGCTATTTATTACTACAAATTTATTACCCATTTTACTATTGAGTATTTTCTTTACCATACTGTGGAATGATAAGCAGTGCGGACACAACACACCAGGAAAGCCAACCGGCCATAACCGATTTCTTTACTGTTGTACATACTGTGTTCACGACACCACCTCATCATCCCGCTGAACCATTCAACCGGCCTCGTATAAAGGCACTTTTATTGGATGATCGGTTTGGCTCGTAGCCCTTGCCCCTATTACGGGCAACGGGAGCTAACGTTAACGCATATTTCGAATAAAATCAAGACTTTTTTGTCTTTTTTTCTTTTTTTTTACCCTTACTACCAACGGTAGTGGGAGAACGCTTTATTCGCCTCTGCCATTCTGTGGGTATCTTCTTTTTTCTTAAAAGCGGTCCCCGTAGAATTAAAGGCATCTAAGAGTTCTGTAGCGAGCTGCTCCGCCATGGCCTTGCCGCTTCGGGCACGGGCTGCCTGAATAAGCCAGCGCATTGCCAAGGCTTCCCTCCGTACGTCCCTTACCTCAACAGGCACTTGGTAGGTGGACCCGCCTACTCGTCGGGACTTTACCTCTACAGCTGGTTTTACATTGTCCAAAGCTTTCAGAAATACCTGAAGTTCATCTTCGCTGGTTTTCTCTTTCAGTGTAGCCATGGCATCGTACACCACCCGAGTTGCCACGGCTTTCTTCCCGTGGTTCATCATTCGGGTGATAAATTTCCCCACCACCTTGCTGTTATACTTTACATCCGGGATAACCGGTCTTACGCCAAAGGTCCTTCTTCTCGACATTCTTCTTTCCTTGCTCCTCTCTTAGGCTTTGGGCTTCTTTGTTCCGTACTTCGAACGACCGACCCTTCTGTCCTCTACACCAAGGGTGTCCTTTGCCCCTCGAATAATATGGTACCGCACACCAGGAAGGTCCTTTACCCTTCCCCCTCTTAAGAGCACTACCGAGTGCTCCTGGAGGTTATGTCCAATTCCCGGAATATAGGCGGTTACCTCGATTCCATTGGTCAATCTTACCCTAGCTACCTTTCTTAGGGCGGAATTTGGTTTCTTCGGTGTTACAGTCATTACCCTTGTACATACTCCCCGTTTTTGGGGGCAGGATTCCAGGGCTGGTGCTTTCGTTTTTTTATGGGCGCTCTTTCGCCCCTTTCGTATCAACTGATTGATCGTCGGCATCTATAATGCTCCTTAATGCTCCTTTTAGAATACGAGTGCGGGCCCTTAAGTCCGCGTGAGCCAGGATTGTAACAGGGCCCTCTATTATTGTCAATACTGAGGCTCTTTCAAAAACAGTATTTTTTTAAGAGCCTCACATTATATTTCCGCTTCCACCTCTTCTCCTGTTTCAGCCAGCTTCAGTTCCCGTGTAAGCTTTCGCTGCTCCAGAATGTCCTGCACCACCGCGTCCAGGTCTTCGCTGTGCTCATCGAAGAGTTTCACATTCCGGTACTCTCGTTTCCCTGTCCCGGCGGGAATAAGGTGTCCGATGATGATATTCTCCTTTAAACCTCTCAGTTCATCCCTGGAACCGGCAATTGCCGCGTTGGTGAGGACCCGGGTGGTTTCCTGGAACGAGGCGGCGGAGAGAAAGGAATCGATATTAAGAGAAGCCCTTGTTATTCCCAATAGAAGGGGTCTCGCAATGGCTGACTGACCGCCCTCTCTTAAGACCTTTGCATTCTCCTCATGGAACTTGTATTTATCCACCTGATGCCCCTGAATGAAGTTGGTATCTCCCACATGGGCAATCTCTACCTTTCTCATCATTTGACGAATAATAACACCGATGTGTTTGTCGTTAATGTTCACCCCCTGAAGGCGATACACCTCCTGTACCTCATTCACTAAGAAACTCTGAAGGGCGTTTTCTCCTAAAATGTTTAAGATGTCGTGGGGATCGACGTTACCGTCGGAAAGCATTTCCCCTGCCTGCACGGAGTCACCATCCCGAATGAGAAGGTGCCGTCCCATGGGCACCATGTGCTTGTACTCGTTTCCGAAAATGTCTTCGATTATGAGGACCCGCTTTCCCTTAGAGATTCCCTTGAACCGGACCACTCCGCTTATCTGGGCCAAAACAGCCGCGGTTTTTGGCCTCCTTGCTTCGAAAAGCTCCCCTACCCGTGGAAGACCACCGGTAATATCCCTGGTTTTTACGCTCTCCTTGAGCATTTTTGCCAGGGTCTTTCCGGCGGAAACCTTGTCGCCGTCACTCACGTTAAGGTAGGCGGAACCGGGCAGAAAGTAGTTAGCGATCTCGTTCCCATTACCGTCTTCTAAAACAATCCGCGGCTGCAGAGATTCCAGAGAGAATTCGGTGATTTTCTTTTCGATATTTCCCGTATCTTCGTTGATCTCTTCCTTAAGGGTGGTCCCTAGAACGATATCGCTGAATCGGACCGTTCCGTCTACTTCGGCAATAATTGGTTCAGAAAAGGGATCGAAGACGGCAATGGACTCGTCGGCAGGAACGATGTCGCCCTCGTCCACTAAAAGCTCTGCTCCGTTTCTTATCTCTACCTTCTGTTCCTGAGCAATAAGGAGGATTTTATCTTCCTTTATATGGGTATAAGCAATACCTTCGGATGCAATCTCTTCTGTATTCCGCTTTATAATAGCGGTACCGTTTATTACCTTCTGTCCATCCTCCACTAGGATCTTATCGTTTTTCTCTATATCTATGGCTTTTAGGATCCGATGGACAAGAACATGTCCCTTTCTCGTGAAGAGAATATCCCCCTTATCCATGGTAACTGTGTTTCCTACGATCCGCTTTATCAAAACGGGATATTTGAGGGTAATTTTATTCTCTTCACTTACCTTGGTAGCTGCACCGCCGATGTGAAAAGTACGCATGGTAAGCTGTGTTCCCGGCTGGCCGATTGATTGGGCCGCAATGATACCCACCGCCTCTCCAATGTTTACCGTTTTATTAGTCGCCAGGTTTCGGCCGTAACACCTTACGCAGACGCCGTGTCTCGCCTCACAGGTAAGGACCGTGCGGATCCGTACGCTTTCTATACCCGCCTCCTCGATCTTGCCTGCCAGCTCATCGGTGATTTCCTCATTTACATCGATAATGACTTCACCGGTAATGGGGTGTTTAACCCTTTCTAAGGTAAACCGACCGGCAATCCTGTCCTTCAGGGCTTCCACGACCTCCTCGCCGTCCTTAATTGCCCGAGTATCGATTCCATTAATGGTACCGCAGTCCTCTTCGTTTACCACTACGTCCTGGGCAATATCCACTAACCTCCGGGTAAGGTACCCAGCGTCGGCGGTCTTTAAGGCTGTATCGGCGAGTCCTTTCCGCGCGCCGTTGGTAGAAATAAAGAATTCAATGACCGAAAGTCCCTCTTTAAAATTGGATCGAATGGGTAATTCAATAATATCGCCGGAAGGTTTCGCCATAAGTCCGCGCATTCCAGAAAGCTGGCGGATCTGCGTCCTGCTTCCCCGAGCGCCGGAGTTGGCCATCATCCACACCGGATTAAAACCCTTTCGGTCAGTTTTAAGATTTTTCATAAGCACACTGGTAAGGTCCTCGTTGGTCTTACTCCAGACCTCTACCACTCGATTGTACCGCTCTTCCTGGGTAATATGTCCCTGGAGATACTGGTCTTGGATTGCCTCCACCTCCTGGTTTGCCTCATCTATCATGTCGCGCTTTTTCTCAGGAATAACGATATCGTCCATACCAATGGTGGCGCCAAAGAGGGTAGCATACTTAAATCCCAGATTCTTAATGGTATCCAGCATGTTCACCGTAACATAAGGTCCGTGGGTTGCGTAGCATTCAGAAACAAAACTCCTCAACTCCTTCTCGCCCATTGCCTTGTTAATATACTCGATCTCCTTAGGCATATCCTCGTTGAGGAGTACCCGCCCCGGGGTAGTTTCCTCAAACGAACCGTCCATCTTTACCTTTACTATAGCTTGATAATCTACTGCCTTCGCCTCCAGGGCCATGAGGACTTCCTCGGGGCTGCTGAAGTACTTTCCCTCGCCCTTTGCACCTTCCCGGTCTCGGGTAAGGTAGTTAATTCCCAACACCATGTCCTGGGAGGGGAAGACAATAGGGCTCCCGTTGGCCGGGTTAAGCAAGTTGTTGGAAGAGAGCATTAAGGTCCAGCACTCAATCTGAGCAGACTGGGTAAGGGGCACATGGACGGCCATTTGGTCGCCGTCGAAGTCGGCGTTATAGGCGTGGCATACGAGAGGATGAAGCTTTATGGCCTTTCCCTCTACCAAGACGGGTTCGAAGGCTTGAATACCAAGACGGTGCAGAGTGGGCGCTCGGTTTAACAACACCGGATGCTCTTTTACTACCTCGTCCAGGATGGCCCAGACCTCCGGGGTGGACTGTTCTACCAGGGTCTTTGCCTTTTTGATATTGTAGACCACGTCCTTCTCAACCAGTTTTTTCATAATAAAGGGTTTGTAGAGTTCCAAAGCCATTTTAGAAGGAAGTCCGCATTGATGCATCTTTAATTCCGGACCCACCACAATAACGCTTCGACCGGAGTAGTCTACCCGCTTTCCCAGGAGGTTCTGACGGAAACGACCCTGTTTCCCTTTAAGCATATCGGAAAGAGACTTAAGCGGCCGATTGGAGGCCCCCTTTACCACCCGCTTTTTCTTGGAATTATCAAAGAGGGCGTCCACCGCCTCCTGAAGCATTCTTTTTTCATTTCGGATAATAATGTCCGGCGCGTTAAGGGACATAAGCCGCTTGAGCCGATTGTTCCGATTAATGACCCTCCGGTAGAGATCGTTCAAATCAGAGGTGGCAAATCTTCCGCCGTCCAACTGGACCATGGGTCTCAACTCAGGCGGTATAACGGGAATAACGTCCAGGATCATCCAGTCGGGCTGGTTTCCCGAATCTCTGAAATTCTCCACAATTTCGATCCGTTTCAAAAGACGCTTATCCGCCTTGGCCCCTTTCTCAATCATCTTTGCCCTGAGTTCCCCGGAAAGCAGGTCCAGGTCCAATCCCTCAAGGAGGAGCCGGATTGCTTCGGCACCGATTCCGGCGGTAAAACTCATACCGTAGCGTTCCCGGGCCTCCATGTACTCCTCCTCGGTGAGGAGGTCCATCTTTTTTAGGTCCGTATCACCGGAGTCGATAACAATGTATTTCTCGTAGTAGAGGATTGCCCGAAGGGAAGCAATGGTGAGATCCAGGAGGAGCCCCATTCTCGAGGGGACGGAACGGTAGTACCAAATATGGGACACCGGTGACGCCAATTCGATATGACCCATCCGCTCTCGTCGGACTTTAAAGTGGGTCACCTCAACTCCGCATCGGTCGCAGATAACTCCACGGTACCGAATAGATTTGAACTTACCGCAGTAACACTCCCACTCCTTAGTGGTACCGAAAATGCGCTCACAGAAGAGGCCGTCTTTTTCCGGTCTAAGGGTGCGGTAATTGATTGTTTCCGGTTTTTTAACTTCACCGTATGACCAGGCGCGGATTTGTTCCGGCGAGGCCAGTTTAATGAGAATGTTGTCGAAATCCTGGATATCTCTCATAGTATTCCTTCCTTAATTATTGGCAATCGCAATTATTGGCAATCGCTTGTAAGCAGTCCCTTAGAAGTGGCTTCCCTGTCTATTTATAAGCTCCTCGTCCCTCTCGGTCAGGGGCACCTGCTTACCCCGGGAATCGTAAATGGATATGTCCAGGGCAAGTCCCCGTAGTTCCTGGACTAGCACGTTGAAGGATTCGGGAATACCCGCCGCCGAGGCAAGTTCCCCTTTCACAATGTTCTCGTAGATTTTGGCCCTTCCCGCCATGTCGTCGGACTTTATGGTAAGGAGCTCCTGCAATGTGTTGGCGGCGCCGTAGGCCTCCAAGGCCCAGACCTCCATCTCGCCCAAGCGCTGTCCGCCGAATTGGGCCTTTCCGCCCAAGGGCTGCTGGGTAACAAGGGAGTAAGGTCCGGTAGAGCGAGCGTGCATCTTGTCGTCCACCAGGTGGTGAAGTTTAAGCATGTACATGTACCCAACAAAAACAGAGTTTTCAAAGGCCTCTCCGGTTCTGCCGTCATAGAGAACGGTTTTGGAGTTCTGTGGGAGCTCAGCCAATTTGAGTTTCGATTCAATCTGTTCGTTCGTGGCGGACTGGAAAACCGGGGTGGAATACCACTCATCCAAAGTAACGGCAGCCCATCCGAGCTCGGTCTCCATAATCTGGCCTAAATTCATCCGGGAGGGTACTCCCAGAGGATTCAAACATATCTCCAATGGTGTACCGTCCGCCATAAAAGGCATATCCTCCTCGGGAAGGACCCGGGCTACCACGCCCTTGTTGCCATGCCGTCCGGCCATCTTATCTCCTTCTCGGAGCTTCCTCTTTGTCGCAACGAGCACTTTCACCACCTCGTCCACACCCGGACTTAGATCGTCCCCTTCGGCCCGCTTTAGTCGCTGGACATCGATTACCGTGCCATCGATACCGTGGGGTACCTTAAGAGATGTGTCCCGCACCTCCTTCGCCTTCTCTCCGAAAATGGAATTGAGGAGTTTAAACTCCGGGGTGGTTTCCGTCTCGGATTTTGGGGTCACCTTTCCCACTAAAATGTAGCCGGAGCCGACTTTAGCACCTACCCGTACTATTCCCTCCTCATCCAGCTGTTCTAAGGAGTTTTCGCTTACGTTTGGGATGTCCCGGGTTAATTTTTCCGGGCCAAGCTTCGTCTCCCGGATCTCAATGGAAAATTCCTTTATATGAACGCTGGTAAAGATATCCTCTTTCACCACTTTTTCTGAAATAAGAATTGCATCCTCGTAGTTGTAGCCGTTCCAGGGAACAAAACCTACCAGAACGTTCCGTCCCAAAGCAAGCTCACCGCGGTAGGTAGCCGGCCCATCCGCTAAGACGTCCCCCGCCTCCACCTTCTGCCCCAGAGTCACTAAAGGCTTCTGGTTGAAACAGGTATCCTGGTTCGTCCGCTGATATTTAATAAGGTGATACTCGTCCCGTTCCTTTTTGTTCGCCCCGTCATCGGGTTTTACGATAACGAGCTTGGAGGAAACGTACTCCACCTTCCCCGCGCGTTTCGCCTTGGCAAGTACTCCGGAGTCGTAGGCTGTTTTGCTCTCCATTCCCGTACCGACCCTCGGCGGCTCCGGGAAAACCAGAGGTACCGCCTGACGCTGCATGTTGGAACCCATAAGGGCCCGGTTTGCATCGTCATGCTCTAAAAAGGGAATGAGCGATGTACTTACAGATATTACCTGTTTAGGAGAAACGTCCATGTATTGGATATCCTCCGGAGGCTTGGTGGTGTAGTCCCCTGCCTTCCTTACAGAAATAAGGTTGGACTGGAACTCCCCGGATTTATCGATGGGTGCATTAGCCTGAGCGATAAAGTACTTTTCCTCGTCCATAGCAGAAAGATAGGCGATATCTCTGCTGGCCTTCCCGTCGGTCACCTTTCTATATGGAGTTTCCAGGAACCCGTACTCATTTACCCGGGTGTAATTGGCTAAACTGACGATAAGCCCAATATTCGGTCCCTCCGGAGTCTCGATGGGACACATCCGGCCGTAGTGAGTATAGTGCACATCTCTTACCTCGAAACCAGCCCTATCCCGGGAGAGGCCCCCCGGACCTAAGGCGTTGAGTCTGCGCTTATGGGTAAGCTCGGAGAGGGGATTTACCTGGTCCATGAACTGAGAGAGTTGGCTGGAACCGAAAAACTCCTTAATCGCCGCAACAATGGGTTTTATGGAAATAAGATCTTGAGGTTTTATGGTGTCCGTTTCCTTCAAGGACATCCGCTCTTTAGCAATCCGCTCCATTCTAGAAAATGCCGTTTTTAGCTGGTTTGCCAACAGTTCACCCACCGAACGGATCCGTCGATTTCCCAGATGATCGATATCGTCCACATTTGCCTCGCCGATAAACACTTCAATAAGGTAGCGCATGGTATTTACGATGTCATTCTTTGTAAGAACATGTTCATCCAGAGGAGGATCGTAATCGAACTTCTTATTGAGTTTATACCTTCCCACCTTTCCCATATCGTACCTGCGGGGAGTAAAGAACATGGAGTTCAGGTCTTTTTCCGCCGTCTCCAGGGTAATGGGCTCGCCGGGCATAAGAACCGAGTAGAGGGCAATGAGGGAATCCTCCTTTGTCGGTTCATCGTAAGCGGGATCATCTCTTGTAAATTTTGCCTCCTCCCTTTCAAAACAGTTCAGAATGATCTCTGAATGAAGGGACTCAGGATGGCCAAAATCGATAACCTCTACCTCGCCTACCTCAGAGTGGATCAATTCATCCACGTCGTGGGGGTGGATCTTGTCCCCCGCCTTGTAGAGTTTTTTCTGCTCTGCTTTCTCATCATCCACAAAAACGCCTCTGGCAAAGACCCTTCCCACCAAATCCTCTTTATCCTCTCGAGTATTACTCACAGTGAGAACGGTTGTTTTGTAGAAGAGGTCAATTATCTTCTCCCGACTGTCGAAACCCAGAGCACGAAGAAAAAGAGTACCCAAAAGCCGTTTTTTCCTATCAATCTTGGTAAAGATGAGGTCCTTTTTCTGGTCTATCTCGAATTCTAACCAACTGCCTCGGTAGGGGATAATACGGGAACTGTAGACCCCCTTATCGTTCGAGAAAATCACTCCCGGAGACCGGTGAATCTGACTCACCACGACCCGTTCAGCCCCGTTTATAATAAAAGTGCCCCGATCCGTCATAAGGGGAATGTCGCCCATGTATATATCTTTCTGTCGTATCTCACCGGTTTCCTGGAATATAAGATTGATCTTTGCCTTTATGGGCAGCGCGTAGGTCAGACCCTTCTGCTTGCATTCAGCCTCCGAAATTTTACTTTCGACATTCTCCAGGGAGTAGTGGGTGTACTCGAGTATCATATCTCCATTAGGGCTTTCAATAGGGAAGACCGCCTGAAAAACTTCTTCTAGACCCTGCAAATTCAACGGTTCTCCCTTCTCTAAATGGTTCTTTTGCAGGAACCGTTCGAACGAGGCCAATTGAACTTCCACGAGACTCGGCAGCTCCATTACTTCTTCGTATTCCTGCCCTACATAGACTCGCTTAATTGTATTTCCCCTTTCCAGCATTACTACCCCCTCGTATTACGCTTATAAGACACCACAACCGCCGTACAAACCTCTTGCACGGCGGTCATGTGGGTCAATGTTTTGTTGATGGTCTTCTGTTCTTCTCTACTATTTAACTTCAACTGTTGCGCCAGCAGCCTCAAGTTTCTCCTTCATAGAGTTTGCCTCCTCCTTGGAAACTCCCTCTTTCAGGGTCTTATCGCCGGCTTCGACAAGTTCCTTCGCCTCTTTTAGACCCAGTCCGGTAATTCCCCTAACCTCTTTGATTACGGGAATCTTCTTACCGTCAGCGAACCCCTTAAGGATAACATCGAATTCTGTCTGCTCTTCTCCAGCTTCGCCTTCACCGCCACCGGCTGCCTGGGCGGGTCCTGCAGCCACTGCTACCGGAGCGGCAGCGGAGACACCGAATTTCTCTTCCATCGCTTTAACCAGTTCCGATACTTCAAGAACCGACATATTCGCGATTGCTTCTAAAATTTCTTCTTTTGTAGCCATATTACCTTCTCCTTCTTGTTTCTGCGGCGATAGCATGCTACTGAAACGAAGACTAACGCCGCTTATTTATTACGCAGACTGCGAAAATCACTATTTTTGCAGTCTGTCCTACCTTTATTCGCCTTCGACGTCCCCGCCGCGGACGAAATTGGTTTTCCTAATCTCTGCCGGCCTTCTCCCGGCATTTCTTGTCCTATTCCCCGGATTCCTGCTTCTGGTCCGCTACGGCCTGGAGGGTCCTGGCAAGCTTCTCCGGGACCGCCTTCAATGCGAAGAGGAAATTCTGAAGAGGCGCGTTCATGGTACCCATGAGGGAAGCTAAAAGCTCATCCTTTGTGGGCAGAGTAGAAAAGGCCTCTACTTTCTCCCGGTCAAAGAAACCACCCTCGATAATACCCCCCTTGACTTTGAGGGATGCCACCTTTTCAAAATTAAAGAGAATTTTCGCTGCCGGGCCGGATTCCTCTCCAGCAAGGGTCACCGCGGTCGGCCCCACAAGCTGCTCCTCAAAACCGGTGTAATGTAACTCTTTTAAGGCGATCTTGGCAAACCGGTTTTTTACTACCCGGTATTCCGCCTGCTGCTCTCTAAGCTTGTTTCTAAGATCGGTTATCTGGCTTACCGTAAGCCCTCTGTAATCGGTGAAAATAATATCCCCGCTGTTTTTAAATTTTTCAACGAGTTTTTCTACCGCTTCCTTTTTATATTCTTGTACAACTTTTTCTTCCGCCATTTACTGCCCCCTAGTTATTATCCATATTCCGGTAGTCGATCTTTATTCCGGGACCCATTGTGGAAGAAATGGCAACGCTTCGAACAAAATCACCCTTTGTATCGGAGGGCCGTTTCTTTTCGACTTCTTTGATTACAGCCGCACAGTTCGTTTTAACCTGCTCCGGCTCCATAGACACCTTCCCAACAGCAAGATGTATAATTCCCGTCTTGTCGGAACGGTATTCAACCCGGCCCTTCTTGAGTTCCACCATTGCTTCCTTAATATCAAAGGTAACCGTTTTGGTCTTTGGGTTGGGCATTAGACCCCGTCTACCGAGGACGGGACCAAGCCGGCCTACCTCTTTCATCATATCCGGGGTAGCTACGGCGACATCGAAGTCGAGCCATCCGCCCTGGATTTTCTCAATAAGGTCCGTATCGCCCACGTAGGCAGCACCGGCCTCCCGGGCCTCCTCGGCCTTTTCTCCCCGGGCAAATACGAGGACTTTCTTCTCTCCGACAAATTGGTGGGGAAGCACCATAGTGTCCCGCACTGTCTGACTCTTTTTAAGATTAAGCCGTATGGCGAGTTCAACGGTTTCATCGAATTTCGCAAAGGACAGGTCCTTCGCCATCTCTATGGCCCGATCAATAGGGTACAATTCATTGCGGTCGACCTTTTCAAGGGCCTCTCTATACTTCTTTCCGTGTTTCATACCATCAGCCCTCCACCTCGACGCCCATGCTGCGGGCGGTACCAGCGATAATATTAATCGCCGCGTCTATATCGTTGGCGTTCAGGTCGGGCATTTTAAACTCTGCTATCTCCTGAAGCTGCTGACGTTTAATTTTTGCGACTTTTACCTTGTTCGGTTCAGCGGAACCGCTCTCTAATTTACAGGCCTTTTTAATCAACACTGCTGCCGGCGGGGTCTTGGTTATAAAGGTGAAACTCTTGTCGGCATACACCGTAATAACCACCGGTATAATAAGCCCCGCCTCCATGGCCTTTGTCTTGTCGTTAAACTGCTGGACAAACTGGGGCGCGCTCACCCCGTGGGGACCTAGCGCCGGCCCAACCGGCGGTGCCGGTGTCGCCTTACCGGCGGGGACCTGCAATTTAATAATTGCAGCTACCTTTTTCTTTGCCATACTATTCTCCAATTAGTTTAGGTTGCCGCTTCGCGGCAACCTAAACGACGAAAAATAGTTGTACCCAACTATTTTCGTAATCGTGGTATATAACGTCTGCCTCTCTGCGTTTCCACAATTCCGGGCAGACTCCCATCGGACCCTCAACGAGGACCCTTCTTTGCATTCTTTCAAACAACTATTCAGCGGACACAAGGGTCAAGACCGATCTTATCGCTTCTTCTCTTCCTATATCTTCTCTACCTGCATAAAATCGACCTCTACAGGGGTAGATCTTCCAAAAATTCCTACCATAACCCGTAATTTTCCCTTCTCCATGTTCACTTCCTCTACAGTGCCGGTGAAGGTATCAAAGGGGCCGTCGATAATACGAATTGTCTCGTCTAATTCGAAGGTCTGTTTCGGGCGGGCGGATTTTTCCGCTCTTATTTCTCCCGCCTTCTGAAGGATGGATTTTGCCTCCTCCGGAGAGATTGGATGGGGTTTGTTGCCGCCGATAGCCCCGACGAATCCCGTTACACCCTGAATTTTACGGATAGCGGAGCAAGTCTGCTTCCACCCCCTGTCCGGGAGGTCCATTTCCAACAGGATGTATCCGGGAAGAAACTTTCTGTTGCTTATCTTCTTCTTACCGTCTTTTACTTCGGCCACTTCTTCGGAGGGGACTTTTACGTCCGTAACCGCATCGTCCAAGGCACCGGAATCCATGAGTTTACGTATATGTTTCTCTACTTTATTTTCATACCCTGAGTAGGTATGAACTACATACCAGGCTTTTGCCATGTTCCTTCCCGTGTGTTCTCGTTAAAAAATTAGATCGATACCATAGAGAAAGAGAAAATCCATCAGCCCCAAAACGGCCGCAAAAATTATAACCGATACGATTACCACCTTTGTGGAGGAGCCTACTTCCTCTCTGCTGGGCCATACCACTTTTTTAAGCTCGGCGTAACTGTCTTTAAAATACTGAATGATTTTCTTCATTCCCGACTCCTTAAAAGAAACCAGGCCAGGTAGGATTCGAACCTACAACATCCGGTTTTGGAGACCGGCGCTCTAGCCGTTGGAGCTACTGGCCTAGGACTATATTCACCCTTCGAACAACAAACCCTAACAACAAACTATAAGAGCGCCGTTCGATTTATACTGAAGTGAAATTACCGCACCTTTGCCTCTTTGTGAACAGTGTGTTTGCGATCGAATCGGCAGTACTTTTTAATCTCAAATTTTCCCTGCATATTCCGCCGGTTCTTCTTTGTGGTGTAATTTCGTCTATTGCATTCGGTGCATTGAAGGGCAATAATTTCAACCGCACCCTTTTTTGCCTTTGCCATGACACAACTCCTTCAGTCCCAAAGAGACACAGAGCATCTTTAGGGCGTATCTATCCCCTAAAAACTCTGAAATTCCACTATACGTTATATAATTGCATAGTGTCAATACGATTATTTTGGTGTACAGCCCTCGATCGGACTTGAACCGATGACCCCCTCCTTACCATGGAGGTGCTCTGCCGACTGAGCTACAAGGGCACAACAAACCAATAACGGACGCCAAAAGTACCAAAATGTGGGGTTTTTGTCAAGCTATCCGGAGATTTTTGTCAAGGCAAAATAGAAAGAGGAGGTGTTGTGGATCCTTTCCTACATCGAGCACCACGCATATTCGTCCGGTCTCGCTTCTTCGCCTTTTACGTAGAATCCCCACTTGCAACCACAACCCTGAACCAGGTACCATTCGGATATGGAAACCAGGGAGGATAAACTCCACTACCGGCGAAAAATAAACGAATTGTCCCTTCTTTTTGAAATTAGTCAGATTTTAGATCGATCCCCGGATCTGCAGGAGACCCTTGGTCCGGTACTGAAAGCTTTGGGTGAACACATGGGGATGGTCCGCGGGACCATAACCCTTTTCAACCGAAGTACCGATAAAATTATGATAGAAGCAGCCTACGGCCTCTCCGATTCTCAACAGAAAAAGGGGAAGTACAGCCTCGGCGAAGGTATAACCGGCAAGGTGGTCGAGACCGGCAGACCCATGGTCATCCCCAGCATTTCCGAGGAACCTACCTTTCTAAATAGGACCGGTGCCAGAGAGGATGTGCAGAAAAAAGATATCTCCTTTATCTGCGTACCCATAAAAATTGGGAACAAAACTATGGGAACCCTCAGCTCCGACCGGCTGTTTGCGGAGGACATCAGCCTGGACGAGGACGTTCGTCTCCTCTCCATTATTGCCTCCATGATAGCCCAGGCGGTAAAACTGAGGAGAAGTATCCAGGAGGAGAGACAAAGCCTCATGGAGGAGAATCTGAGGCTGCAGGAGGAACTAAGGAACAGGTTCAAGCCGTCAAACATTATAGGCAATTCCGCGATTATGCAGGAAGTGTACGACCTTATCGCCCAGGTCTCCAAGAGTGAAGCTACCGTCCTCATCCGCGGGGAGAGCGGCACGGGGAAGGAGCTGGTGGCTCACGCCGTTCACTACAACAGCAATCGGGCGGATAAACCTTTTATCAAAGTGAACTGCGCCGCCCTTCCCGAGTCGGTTATTGAAAGTGAACTTTTCGGTCATGAAAAAGGCGCCTTTACCACCGCCATTTCCACAAGAAAAGGCCGGTTCGAAATTGCCCACAATGGAACCATATTTCTCGATGAAATTGGGGACCTCTCACCGACCATGCAGGTCAAACTCCTACGGGTCTTACAGGAAAAAGAGTTCGAACGGGTCGGGGGAAATGAGACTATCCGCGCAAACGTTCGGGTCATTGCCGCCACCAACAGAAAACTGGAGGAGCTTTTAGAGCAGGGTCTTTTCCGGGAAGATCTCTACTACCGCTTGAATGTCTTTCCCATCCACATTCCTCCCTTGCGGGACCGTCGGAGTGATATCATCCTTCTTACGGATTACTTCATAGAAAAGTACAGCAAACAAAACGGTAAGGACATAAAACGGATATCCAGCGCTGCAATCGACCTTTTAAACAGTTACCACTGGCCGGGAAACGTCCGGGAACTGGAAAACTGTATCGAGCGGGCGGTGTTAATCAGCACCGACGATGTAGTCCACGGTCATCACCTCCCGCCAAGCCTCCAATCCGCCGAGTCCACAGATACTCTCTCCCATGCCACCCTGGACGAGGCATTGGACAACCTGGAACGGGAACTGGTACTGGATGCTCTTAAATCTTCACGGGGAAACATGGCCAAGGCGGCACGGCTTCTCGGCATTACAGAACGGATTATGGGTCTTAGGGTGCAAAAGCACGCTATAGACCCTAGGGTGTTTAAAGC
>CAYXSD010000019.1:0-6496 GCA_964466335.1 uncultured Spirochaetales bacterium | reverse complement strand
TTTCAAAATTGGTTCATTTTGTAAGCGGCTTATTTAAATCGCAAATCTAATATGAGAGAGTTGGTTATTAGTTGAAACTCCTCCCGGGAGGTATATTCACCTAGGTACTTCAGAGTAACTTGGTCACTAAAAGCATAAGAGAGGCCAGCCAAGATGGACCATTCCAAAGATTTACCTTCTTTATAGGCGGGGCTGTAGGAGGAGAGGGTGCCTCCGGTTTTTAGGGAAAAGGCCGGAGTTATAGAGAATTCCCCCTCTCCCAAGAAGGCATTATCCACTCCGGTAATGGTATCATATATAAAAATATACTTACCCCAAAGGGAAAAGAAATCGGTAAAGAAGTACTTCCCTGCCAAAGAAGGTATAAGGGTAAGCTGTTCTTCAGAGAATTGGAACTGTAACCCGCCGGTTAATAATCCTTTTGACCGCTCATAGTAAAAATCCAGATTCATACCATGGGTTTTAATACTCTGAGTGTTTTCTTTAGAAATGGTAAGGGCATAGGAAAATTCGGCATAGGTATACTTCCAAAGGTCAAAAACCGAACCCCCGGTAATTGTCACTTCATCAATGTGGGGCATATGCTGCCACTTGGCCTTAGCTAGCAGGTCAAAGCCGGGACTAAAGGTGAGAATAAAGACATCTTCAAAGAAAAACCCGATATCCCCATTTAAGTAGGTGTCCAGTCCCGCGGTAGTAATATTACGCACAGGCAGCGCGGAGAGGGTCCCCGGGGAAAGAATCAGAACGATTACAATGGAGAGTAAAAAGATGGTTCCTTTACACGATGTTTTCATACTGTCACCATTCCAGAATATTGTAGTACCTGCAACTTAAAGGGTAAAGTGGGAAGCTCGATGCGAAAATCAGAATTGCTGTATGGACATGCTTGCCTCTTTTTACAACAATACTGAATTGGAGGCTATACATTTATGGAACACCTTCCGCCTCTCGGGCAGTTGGAAGAGCTTTGTCCTTCCTGTTCAAGGGAGGAGATAAGGAAACACCTCGAAAACCTGGACAGCAGATACTTCCAGGATTTTACGACCCAGGAAATTGCCGAACATATTCGCTCCTTACACACCGTAATGGTTAAAGAGGAACCAATAGTTTCTTTTGAAGAATCCGAAGGTCACCAGGGCAGGGTTATAAGGATTACCATCTATGCTTTTAACTATCCCGGGGTCTTTTCTCTCATAACCGGCATTCTCTCTTCCGCGGGATTCGACATAAAAGAAGGAATAATATACACCTACAGCCGCGGAGAACAAGAAAAGACGAGAAGACGGGGGTATTCACGGAGAGGCGCCAGGCAGGAGGCCCCTCCAAAACGTAAGATTATTGATCAGTTTATTGGCAATCCTCCAATTGATATTTCAAGAGAGGAATGGCAGGAAATGCTAGGGCAGGACCTTAAAAGACTATTTCACATTCTTCTTCAGGATAAAAAAAAAGACGGTGAAGAAAAGGCGAGAAAATTCGTCCTGGAAAAGGTCGCCTGGGCCCTCGGTAAGACTACGATAGACACGGAAAAGGTTCTCTATCCCGTGGAAATATCCATGGGAGAAAGAGAAGAAAATCGGATAACTATGAAAATCCTCTCCCAGGATACTCCTTTTTTTCTCTTTTCTATAAGCAGTGTTTTCGCCTATCATGACCTCTCCATAGAACGGGTCCAGATTACCACCATGGGCTCCAGAGTGGAGGATGAATTCGAAATCGCCGTCCCTTCAAAGAATGTTTCCGAGGAGAAAACCTTCGAGAAGGTACAATTCTCCATTCTCCTAACCAAGCAATTCACCTATTTCCTCGATCGGTCGCCGGACCCCTACCGGGCCTTTTTACGATTTGAAAGCATGGTACAGGAAATCCGAAATCTTCCTCCCGGAGAGGAACTGAACGTTTATCTTTCGGAACCGAGAGTGTTAAAGGGTCTTGCCCGCCTTCTGGGGACCAGCGATTTTCTCTGGGAAGATTTTCTCCGGCTGCAGTACGAAAACATCATCCCCCTTTTAGAACCGAATCTCAAGGAAACAGATTTCAGTACCGACGATTCAGAACTGCCCCCTAAACTGGCAAGAGAGCTTCAGGAAGAGGAAAACAGAGAAAAGCAGATAGAAATCCTAAACCGCTTCAAAGACCGAGAGGCCTACCTTATTGACCTGGACCACATTCTGAACCCTGAGAAAGGCCTACTTTTTTTAAGCAAAAAGCTCACCGTTCTGGCGGAGCTGGTTGTCCGAAAAGCGGCGGAGCTTGCCGAAGCGTCCCTCACCGAACACTACGGGACCCCCAGGACCTTCGCGGGACTGGAGGGCCGTTATGCCATAATGGGCCTGGGGAAGTTTGGCGGAGCCGCTTTAGGCTACGCTTCGGACATCGAACTTCTCTTTATCTATGGCGACAATGGGCGAACGGACGGGAAGAAATCCATAAAGAACGCGGAATACTATGAACGTCTATTTAAGGAGATAACCCGGATTATCCAGGCAAAGCGGGAGGGTATCTTTCGGGTAGACTTAAGACTTAGACCCTACGGCAGCAGCGGCTCTATAGCCTGTTCCTTAGAAACTTTCTGCACCTACTACAGCCCCGCCGGCGACGCCCACAGCTTCGAACGTCTTGCCCTTATCAGAATGAGAAGAGTCGCAGGGGAGAAGGAGCTGGGAGAGCGAATTGAGAGAATTAGGGACGAACTAATCTACTCAAGCGAGTCGGTAGGACTTAAGGAGCTTCGAGAACTTAGACAGAAACAACTGGAAGAGAAATCCAAACCGGGTAAACAAAACGCGAAATTCAGTCCCGGCGGTTTGGTAGACCTGGAATCTACTGTCCAAATTCTCCAATGCGTCTACGGAAAGAACAATCCCGAACTAAGAACACCTCGGATCCACCTGGCCCTGGAGGCCTTGACCCGGGCCGGTCAGCTTTCGCCGGAGAAAGCGGAACGCCTTACCGTGGCTTATCACTTCTTCCGGAGGCTTATAAACGGTCTTCGAATGCTCAGAGGTTCCGCTAAGGACCTTTTTCTTCCCGAAGAAGGAGGAATGGAGTTCTCACACCTTGCTCGGAGAATGGGATATACCGAGGAGAACGGAGTGTTACCCGCGCGAAGGCTTCGGTTGGACTTTGAAAATCATACCGCCCTTGTTCGCACTTTCGTGGAAGAGCAGCTGGGCAGGGATGCCCTTCCCGGCCCGCCCCAGGGGAATATGGCCGACGTTGTACTTTCCGCCTCCTTGCCGGAGGAAAAGAAGCTTTCCATCCTCTCCGATTCGGGTTTTCAAAACCCCAGCAGAAGCTTGGTGAATTTGACCAACCTGGCGGGGAAGGACAAACGAAAGCAGATCTTCGCGGAGCTTGCTGTACTGGCGGGGGATATTCTGAAGTCCACTCCCGACCCGGATATGGCCCTTAACAACTGGGAGCGTTTTGTTACCGCTATGGAGGACCCTCGAGAACATTTCCGTGATCTCTTGTCCCAGCCGAGACGAGCTGAAATTTTATTAAGGCTCTTTTCCGGAAGCCAATTCCTCTCGGATACCCTTATCCAGGAGCCCCAGCTTTACAACTGGGTTTCCGAACCGGATATTATCCTAAAACCCAGGGATGATTCCACAATGACCGAAGCGGCACGAAAAATCTCCTCCAGCTGTACTAGCTGGGAAGAATGGCGGTCCGCCCTTAGGCAGTTTCGCAAGAGGGAAATCCTGAGGATCGGTACCAGGGACATCTGCCTCGGTACTTCTTTGGATAATGTGGTAAAGGAACTTTCTTCCTTAGCCCGAGTCATTCTGATGACAGAACTGGAAAGAATATGTTCTTATCCCGAGCAGGCAGGAATAAAAATCAAGAGCATATCCTCTACCATTGATGATGATTCAGATCCTCCTCTCTCCTCTCAAGGGATTTCCATGACAGGATTCACCCTACTCGCCTTCGGCAAACTCGGTGGAAGGGAATTAAATTACAGCTCCGACATCGATCTACTCTGTATGTATGATGACAGAAGTAATGAAGTCCGAAAACGGAAAGAGTTCTATCCCAAGGTGGTAGAGGTGTTACGGGCAGACCTATCGGAGCACACCACCAGCGGATACGCCTATCGGGTAGATTTACGCCTCCGTCCCTACGGGAGATCAGGGAAATTGGTCCAATCCGTGGATTCTCTGGTCAACTATTACGAGAATAAAGCCTGGCTCTGGGAAGTCCAGTCCCTGCTGAAGCTCTCTCCTGTGGCCGGAGACCTAAAGCTGGGCGACTCCTTTATTAGGAGAATCAATCCCCTTTTGAAAAAACCCCGATCGGAGAAAAACATCGTCCACTCTATTGTACGTCTCCGACTCCAGGCACGAAAGGGTCTTCAGGAGGCGGTGGGTAGCGGATTCAACATAAAAAACGGATGGGGGGGCATTAGAGACATAGAATTTCTTATTCAGGGTCTTCAGTTACTATACGCTTCCCAGTTTCCGGATATTCTTACCCCTTCTACCTTGGAAGCCATGAAGAAACTCGATGGAAAGAAAATCCTGCCCGGCGAAACCATAAGGCTTTTGGAATCTGACTACATTGTTTTTCGAAGGATAGAGCATTTTCTTCAGATCTATGACGACCGTCAGACCCATACCCTGCCGGCCTCGCAGCAGGAACTCACCGCCCTCTCCAAACGGCTCGTTCAGAATGGACGGAAGCCGGATGATATCTTCTTACAGATCGAAGAATCGGTTAACCGGGTGCGGGAACTCTTCCATCGGGAATTAGAATCCCGAGTATAGTTTATGGTTTTGGACTATTCGTATTTTTCCTTAAGGTGCCGGAAGAGCCGTTCCGTGTCATCCTTCCCGCAGAGCTCCGTTCCCGGCGTCATCACAGCTGCCGTTCCGGCGGCAACACCGTAAAGAAGGGCAGTATCGAAATTATCTCCCCTCGCCAGAGACAAAACAATCCCGGCTACCATACTGTCCCCGGCGCCGACTTTACTACGAATCGGCACGGTAGGAGCGGTAATATGATCTGCTTTTTCCGGCTTATCCCTTGTGGCATGCATAATACCGTCGGACCCCAAAGAGACGACTAGATGCTCAACAGGATACCGTTCCATGGTAGATGCTATTAATCCGGGGAGACTCGATTCGTCCTCGATATGTTGCCCCGTTAGATACTGTAGTTCCGCGATATTGGGTTTAAGAAGGTAACAGCCCTTCTCCGCTCCCCTAAGAAGCTCCTCTTCCGAGGTGTCTAAAATAAATTTTATTCCCTTCTCCCTTAATATATCCGCCGCATCTCCGTAGAATCCCGGCCCTAAGCCCTCGGGGAGACTGCCGCTGGCTACACAGTAATCCACGGAACTATCTAGTTCCTTAATAACAGTAAGACAAGCCCGTCGTTCCTCCGAGGAAAGCTTGGGTCCAGGCATACCGAAGCGATACTGGTTGCCGCTGGATTCTTCATAGACAGTAAGGTTCTTCCTCGTCATGCCTTTACTATAGACGGGATGACGGCGGATGTTCTTCTCTTTTGAGAGGAGGAACTCGAAAAGCTCTCCATTGGTACCTCCCACGGGATACACCGCCTTGGAGGACCCTCCCAGATGCGCGATCGCCCTGGAAACGTTAATGCCCCCTCCTCCGGGATCATAAGCCGGAGGATTGCAGCGGATCTTCCGCTCCGGCACTACCTGGTTTGTCTGAGTCCCCATATCCACAGCGGGGTTCATGGTAAGGGTGACAATATTCGACATGAAAAATCTCCTTCTTCTTTAATATACGTATAAACGCATGTAATATAGTACTAATAAAACGCTCTCTTCTATAATAATAGGGAGTTTTAAGAGCACCGGCAAATCCGTCATCCTCCATAGGCGAAACAGACCATCTACGTATCCTTGTCCCTGTTGACGGAGACACCGGAGAAGATCATACTTTCTTAGCGGAAAAACATCGGTTAGATCGGCGGGGATTCTCCCCTCTCCACCGGCAATCTCACTTCCAGGAGGCAAAGAGTGTTTATCTCTCATATTGATAGTATTGAAAAAGTAGAACAGAACATGGGCCCCGGTATTACGGGTGTGTTCAAACAGGCAGCAATAACCCCCAAGGAGGGATGGGACTCCCACGTCCTGCGGGTGATTACCCTGGAAAAGGGAAAAAACACAGCCCGGCACAGTCATCCCTGGCCCCATATCAACTACATTCTGAAAGGGGAAGGGACAATTTATCACGCGGGACAGGAACACCCTGCCGTTCCCGGGACAATAGCCCACGTCCCCGCCGATGAGGAGCACAGTTTCACTAACATCGGTTCAGATGAATTCGTTTTTATCTGCATTGTCCCTAAAGAAGGAGATAAAGGCTAGTTGAGAAAGCAGCCCGCCGTCTTGACAGAATAAAGACGAATCTATAGACTCTCCTGCTGTAGTTAACGCGAATGCGCGTATAACTCCATCGGGCTGTAGCGCAGTGGTTTAGCGTACTGGTCTGGGGGACCAGGGGTCGGC
>CAYXSD010000018.1:15053-34886 GCA_964466335.1 uncultured Spirochaetales bacterium | reverse complement strand
ATAATTGAGGCTCTTTCAAAATTGCCATTTTTCAGAGCCTCAATATGGGGTCGATTTTATAACTTATTATAATATAATAAGTTATAAAATCTAAAGGTAGGGCCACTTTCAAAATTAGTTAATTTTGAAAGTGGCTGAATTAAAAATTGATTTCGATAAGCCGCGCTTGGAGAAAGAGAAAGGCGACAAATCCGGCTAAAAAGAGGAGGAGGGTAATAACAATTATAACTAAGAGCCCGGCCCTCCCGAAGTGTTTCGCCTCGTCCGTGGTACCGGCGAATCCCCAGATTAAACACATAATGACGTTTACTATGGGAATGCAGAGGAGAATCAATCGTCCAAAGTAGGCACCCGTGCTGGGGACGTCATCGTATATCGTATTTTCACTGTAATCCATTCCTCACTCCTTATTGTACCATCGGGGATATTATGGAGACGGAAACTCCTCAACTCCCAGAGATGTCATTAATTCCTCGAATTCCGGATACTGCTTCAGTTCATTGAAACGGCGTTCCGCTTCTTTCAAATTCACAAAGCTCTGCACCTGTTTACCTAAAAGCTCCTGTTCCTCCGGTTCCAGGCCCATAACTACCGCGGCGATTTCCTTAATCTGGTCGATCACCTCGAGATAGGAGACTTCCTTCCTCATTATCGTCTCGTCTTCATGGGTGGTCGTTACCGGGACTTCCCTCTCCACCTCTTTAATGTCCTTCTCGGTGAGTTTCTCTTTCGGAAGGGCCCCTTGTATGCCCTTTTTTAGGTCCCTGGAACCTGCTTCCGTCCGCTCCCCCTGCTCTACCGTTGTTTCCGGACCGGAGGGCGGTGCAAGGGTAACTTTGCCTTCCAGCACGAGAAGGACCAGCTTTTTGTCCTCTTCGAAATGGACAACCAGGTCAGTCCCCCGCACTCCCATAACAACTGACTTGGTATGGACTTCAAATCCCGAATCCTCGCTGATTGCCTTAGCCACCTTTGCTCGCAGCTTCCCGGAAACCAGATCTAATACGGTTGTGGAAGCTTCCTCACGCTGGGGAATTTCCACCAATCTGAAGGTTGTCTCCTCGGCAATCTTAATTACCGATGTATCCCGAAGAATCAGTTCCGCGTAGGAGGCGGTCCCGGTGGAGATGGTGGACCCTTTAAAGAGATCATCACCGATTCGAGGCGTGAAGGAAGCTCCCTCCTGGGGATTCACAATAACCTCATTCACCAGGAAACTGACAAAAGCGCTTGGTTCATGGGGTGCTTGAGGTTCCTTTTGTCTACTCAAGGATACCAGATGTTGTGAGGCCTTAATAGCCGGTTCCAGTTTTTTCTGATCGACCCCGGCCTCTATAGTTTTTTCCAAAGCGGTTTTAAATTCACTCCCCTGTTCTTCAAAAAGCGGGGCAGCCTTTTGGATTACCTTTTCCGCCGCAGCTGTCTTAAGAATAAGGTCCACCTGGAGCGCGTCCTTTATCACACGTAAACCCCTTAAACCAATCATAGAGGGAAGTTCTTCCTCAACAATTTTCAGAGGGATACCCAAGGTCACCGGTGTGGAACTGAGCACGCGTACCGGTGAATCAGGCGGGAAAATGGATCCGTCTTCAGCGGCAGCATGAAAAAACCCTACCGGAAGAGGAAGTCTACCGGCTTCCAAAAAATCTACCTCTAATAAGAGCTCATTATCTTCGGTCTCCACAAAGAAACCGCCCCTAATCGTGGTAGTGAAGGGTCTAAGATGTACCGGGGAGTCTTTATCTTGAGGAATTGTTACGGAAAGGGACCCGAGGAACTCCATGTATCCCGGTGAAAGGTTCACCGCCATGTAGTCGACCTTTGCCTCCTCTTCGCTTAAGGAGGCAACAGCAGCGGAGAGTACTCGATTTACATCCTGTTCTTCCAGAATGATCTGCCGCCCGATCTCAGTTCCTTGAAGAAAACGGGAAAACTCCTTTTCCAGGCTTCCTATTTCAGGCCCCTCGGTATTTTGCTCCGCCCAATCGGCTGTTTGGGGAGAAAAAACGAGGTTCGCTGCTATACCGGCCGCCGTAAAGGTGGCCCCGGTAATAAAAAGGACGAGGAAGACAACACCCAGAACAAACCCGAGTATTCCTAAGATCACTTTCTTAGCGGTATCCATTGGGAGCTCCTTTAGATAACCATATGCCAAGGTTTCAGCATTGTCAACTCTGCCGCTTTCGCCATATACAGTTATTCTCCCCGATTCCCTTTCCCCATTTCCCGTTCCAGTAAGTCTATCAGATATGGACGAAGATGAGAAACGGTTACAATATCATCAATAGACCCCACCTCTTTGGCCCGCTGAATGTTGTGGATAGAATCGAACCGTTTTCCCAGGGCGGTCTGTTTCTCCGTATAGACCTGATGATAACACTCATCGTACTCGCGCTGACTTATTTGCCCCCGCCTTCGATCTTCCTTGGCCTTTAGGACCCGCTCGTCCTTTTCCGTCTCCCGGGCTACCTGCCTGGGAAAGACCACCGCGGCCGCCGGAGCACCGCCGATTACCGACGCGAAAGATCCCTCCAAAGCTATGGAGGTGAACTGAGGGTTGAGGGTCTTGGAGAAAACCACATAGGCCCCGCCGTGGTACCGCGCGGTTACCACAAAACAAATAGGACCTTTAAAATTCACTACGGCCCTGCCGATTTCAGCCCCGTATTCCAGCTGAAGTTTCCTAAGCGATTCCGGGGACCCGTCGAAACCGGATAGATTTGCCAACACCACCAGAGGGAGGGCACCGGAGAAACTGTTAATGGCCCGGGCCACCTTCTTTGAAGCATGGGGATAGAGGGTCCCCCCGGAGAAGGTTTCCGGTCCATCATGGGGAGGTCTTCCCAGTCGTCCTAGGGGCTTGCTCTCAACCCCGATAAGACCGGTACCGTATCCGCCGAGGCGGGTTTCCCACACAATCGCCGTCTCCCCTTCGCTGACACCGCTCCACCGTTCCAGATACCCTCCGTCGCTGTCTATGATGGCACCCATGACCTGCCGCATCTCGAAGGGTTTTTTTCTCTCCGCGTTTACCTTCTCACTGAAAATGTCCCCTACCTTCTGAAACCCCTGTCCCAGCTTGTCCCGGTAGGCGCTCTCCCCAATGTCCCTGTTTCGCAGGTCTTTTGTCTCCACCCAGTTAGGGGATGCATCGCCCCCTTCCCGATAGGTATAGGAGTAGTGCTTGAAGAGAAGAGAGTACGCGTCGGTTAGGCTCTTCGCTCTAATCTGGGCCTGACCGTTGGGTCCCATGATTTTCTCCACTCCTCCGATCCCCACATTGTCCTCCGCCGATACTGATCCGGAGAAATCAAGGGCCTTCTTGCCGGTCAAAAGCATGGCCGCGTCATCCGTCATAATGAGAAGCCCCCGGGTGTGCATTAACATGGTGGATTCGGCGTTCCAGTAGGATTGAGCACCCACATTTACCCCCGCGACGATGACGTTTATCTCCCCGCCTGCCTGGGTAAACTCAACGATTCTCCGGAGGGCCCGAGCGGTCCAATCCAGGTTTTCCGTACCGCTTTCCATATCGATCCGGGCACCGGATGAAACAGGGACCCACTCCACCGGTATCTTCCGCTCTGACGCGGCATCCAGGGCGGCAATGACTCTACGGCATTCCGGTTCTGCCAGAGTACCCATGTCGGTGGTAAAATCGGAGAGGAGAACGACCCTTCGGTATATTCTTCCGCCATCGTTGTTGGAAATGAGACCAAAAACGATATTGGAAGTATTAAGGCCGTACTCCCTCCCCTTAACGGAGATGGTCCGCTGGTTTCCTTCCCCATCCACTTCTATATCCAATTCCTCGAACTCCCCCCGGGGAACGGAGATACCCACCGGAAATCCCGCGTAGGTGATCATCCGTATCACTTCGTAGGGATAGACGTTACCCCTATGTCTCGCCCGGACTACGTTAGAGACATAGGTGTCCATGGGAAGAAGGGGCTTTACGGAGGGCTTCCTGCTCCTTAGGGTAAAATTATCATCGGAGATATGCTGGAACATCAACTCTATCTCCCTTACCGTGTCTTCAGACCAGCGCTTCCGCCTAGTGTAAACCACCATTTTTTCCAGCCCCAGGTCCTTTGTTCTGGGAAGCATACGCATACCGTACTCCTTGATCTGGGAGGCCCGAGTCCCCAAAAGTGAGCGCACATTAACGATTATCCTGTTCCAGTGGAGCCGGCGCTTCCGCTTCGACTGTTCCGCGCGAAGTTTTATCACCGCCTCCATGAAGGGGTATTCAAAGGCGGGGATCCTTGCAATCTTTCCCTTCCCGGTAATCTCCGGTCTTGCCTCCGAGGCGTCCACCAGCGCAATTAAGCGCTGGTCCCGGGGATTCTCCTTGGATTCGGCAAAGAACACAAAGACATCATTCTCCCGAGACATAAGGGAGACATGAAAATTGACAAACCGATGGACCCGAAGTTCCCTGAAAGACAGAGGGTTGAAATGGCGTTTCAATAAGACTTCCTTCATAGTCCTTTCTTCCGGGTCTTCTGATACCGCGTAGGTCCTGTACCCGAGCGAGCGATAAGCACTAAAAAGACCGATGGTGTACTCAGTTTTCTTAGCCGCGGGAACCTTAAAAGTTTCGAATTGCTCCTCCAGCTTCTGGAAGAACAGCTCTGCTGCCTCCTCTTCCAGATGGTCCTCTCCCTCGTTTGAATCGCCTAAGGCGATGAGGACAATTACCTCCCCACCATTAGGAGAGGCCTGTATCTCTTCCATACTCTTAAGACAGAGCTGTAAGGCCTTCTTCTTTCCTCCCCCTTCACCACCGGCTTCCACCACGGTGACAATAGTCTCTCTCGCCTCTTTGTCCTCTACGGAGCGAAGTCTGCAGTAAGGCGATCCACCGCCCCGCTCTATTCGTCCATCTTCATACTTTCGATCTCGGATAGATCGCAGCCCTAGAATTCCCAAGGCGGCGACCCATCGCTTCTCTACTGTAGAGAGGGCAGTATTCACCAGAAAAGGTACCGCAGATGGGCCGCCGTCTATAAGTTCCTCCGCAAGCTCCCCGAAGGAATCGGTTGGAAGAGCGAGTACCCCGGAATCCTTTAGTGAGATTTGCCCATGGAGTTCATCGAAACGCTGAATGAATTTCGCAAGGGAAGCCTCCCGCATAGCTGAAAATCGCTGACGGTCCACAACACGGTAGCGCGTGTATACCGCCGCGTCGGCGAGTTGGGTCACGCTCTCCCGGGAGAGACGAATAATCTCATCGAAAAGCTGAGAAAGGGTGTTCTTCATCTCTTCCGGGATTCCCTGGTCTTCCATTTCCAAAAAGAGGGACCTGAGAAGGGAATTCTTAAGCCCCAGAAGGCAGTGTGATTTATAAAGCCGATAAAACACATTCTCCCGCGAACGGGCTGTAATGGCGGAGGAAGAGGACCCGCCCTTGCTGTAGAGGGACTCGGCTTTTTCCAAACGAGTGAGAAAATTCACTGGAAAATCATCTCCCTTTTCCGCGGGATTCCTAAATAGATAGAAGAGGAGGTCCTGATAGGTGACCCTTCCGGCAAATCTGGGGGTCCGCGCCTCCCGGCTGGTAAAGAGAGACTCAACCGCCACGTAGGTCTGCATTACTCTGAGACAGAGAGAGAGAAATTCGCTGCCCCCCTTCCTTCCGGAACCTTCCTTCATTACCCGTCCCACCAAACTCTGAGCGTCCCGGGGAAGATCGTAGCCTAGAAAGACAGACATGAGCTGGGCGTCGGGATCCCACTCTCCCCTTTTTCTAAGATCTTCCAAAAGGGAGCTAAAATCCAACTGAGGCTGGTCCGCCGGGGCATGGTCTGTTTCACCGGTTTCTTCAATATTAATAAGAAGGTCTCCCACACCTACTTGCTGTCCGGGAGAAATCAAAATCTCCTGCACTACCCCATCCGCCGGTGCGTCAATGACCATCTCCATCTTCATGGCCTCCAAACTCATAAGCCGGTCTCCCTTTTTTACCTCCTGCCCGGTGCTCACCCCTATTCCCAGCACCACCGCTGGAGAGGGAGAAACAACAGCTCCGCCGGTCTTCCTTCCCAGAGGATAGGGCACTCCGTCTACCTCTACCTGGAGAATATCTCCCCTATCGATTACCTGTATGTCCCTTCGATGTCCTCCAAGGATGAGTCCCGCAGTGCTGAGACCGTGGGAAATGTAGGTAAGAGGAATGACCGCGTCATCGATTATAACCAAAAACCGGTGTAAACTGGTCTTCTTTACTTGGAGCGTGTAGGAGATTCCCTGAGCGGAGAGGGAGACTTCCAATCCCTCCGTAGGAGGATTGGAACGAGGAAACCCTAAACTGGCCAGCTGGTAGTGGAATTGGGAGAGGGCCTCCCTTTCATGGTGCAGGTAGAGGTCCACTGCCCCGACCAAGAGGGCGAGTCCCCACTCCTCCCGGGCTAAGACCTCCTTCTTTTCAGCTATGAAGGCCTCCACATACTTGGTGTGTACCGCCCCCGAAGCCACCCCGGAACGGGTAAGGAGCTCCACCAGGAAGGCCCGGTTAGTAGTACCCCCCTCTATGCCGATCCTCATCCCCTTTAAGGCCCGGACCAATCGCGCCAAGGCCTCGCCCCGGTTTGCCCCCCGGGCTATCACCTTCGCTATCATGGAGTCGAACTCCCCGGGAATGCGGCTCCCCTGTTCGACCCCCGAATCTATCCGAATTCCTGCTCCCGTGGGAAAAGCGAGCACCGAGATCAACCCCGGGGCCGGCGTAAAATCCCTGTCCGGGTCCTCAGCGTTCAGCCGGGCTTCCAGGACCGTCCCCTTCGGCTCTTTCAGCCATCCCTTTTCATCTCCCTCTACAACTCCTTCTTCGAGCCCCTTCCCAAAGGCGACATCGATCTGTCCCTGGACCAGGTCAACCTGGTAGAGCTCCTCCGTAATGGGATGCTCCACCTGGAGGCGGGTATTGACCTCCATAAAGTAGTACTCTTCTTTTTCCGTATCGTAGAGAAACTCCACCGTACCCGCGCTCTGATACTCCGCCTCCTTAAGCAGCCGTGCCGCTGCTTCTTCTATTCGCTGAATGAACTCCCAGGACAGCCCCGGGGGAGGGGTTTCCTCTATTATCTTCTGGTTCCGCCGCTGAACGGAGCAGTCCCTTACCCCCAGGGTAAGTACATTACCGTATCCGTCGGCAAGACACTGGACCTCCAGATGCCTCCCCTGAACTACTAGGTGTTCCATAAAGACGAGGTCATTCCCGGCTACTCTAACAGTTTCCTCCCGGGCGGAGAGAAACTGTTCCTCAAGCTCCTCAGGGGTCCAGACAAACCGAATGCCCCGTCCCCCTCCGGCATTGGAGGCCTTAACAATTACCGGATATCCGATGTCCTCCGCTACTCGAGCCGCTTCGCTTACGCTTGTAACAGGACCTTCGCTCCAGGGGAGAATGGGTACCTTCGCCCGTTTTGCTACATCCTTAGCAGAAATCTTGTCCCCTAAGAGGCCCATGGCCTTGGAATCGGGCCCGAGAAAGACAAAGCCCTCCCGTTCCGTCATCTCAGCAAAATCAGCGTCCTCAGAGACGAATCCCCAGCCCACCCAGAGGGCGTCACACTCCGCCGTTTTCAAGGCTTTTATAAGGAGAGGTTTATTGAGATACCCCGCGGCCTTATTCCCGGAAGTATATTCTTCAGCGTCCTCCCCCTCCAAGGCGAGATCTTCCAAACTGACCGCGTAATCGGCCTTTAAAACGAAAGGAGCGTCCTCATCAGCTCGGGTGTAAAGGGCCGCGGTAGTAAGACTCGTTCCATGGACCGAGTTATACTCCTCTACCGCCCGTAAGAAACGGGAGGCTGCCTCTCCCCTGTTTACAATCCCGATCCTGCTATTTTTTCGTAAAAACTGCATCTTCTTTTTAGACATGGAAACATTATCCCCTTGAAATACACCGGGCCCTCTGTTCACAAAGCGAAATGCCCGTATTTTTGAGTATACTAACGAAGATAAGCAAAATAAGCAACTTTATTTCTTCCCCTTCGAGCGCCGCGCTGCCTCGGGGAAGGAGCATGGGACCGGTTTAGGGACCTAGAGCGCCGCCCTTATTGCCCGGGCCCATGGGGGGGGTCACCACCTGAGAAGAGGAGGGGACCAATGACCTTCCCCTGTACTCTTAGCGTTTAGAAGTCCTCACACTTTGCCTCTACATCAAAAAATTCCCTTACTTCCGGTATGCTGGAGGTTTCCACCTCCTCAAGGCTGCCCTGGAAAACCACAGCACCACGTGCAAGAAAAATGAGCCGGTCCGCTATCCGCCGGATACTGGCCATGTGATGAGAGACAATAACCAAGGTGGTGTTGAGCTGCCGGTTTAGTCGTAGAATCAGACGGTCCAAGGACCTTGCTGTTACGGGGTCCAGACCCGCGGAGGGTTCGTCGAAGAAGAGGAGCTCCGGGTCCGTCGTAAGAGCACGGGCTATCCCGGCCCGCTTTTGCATTCCCCCGGAGAGTTCTGCCGGAAATACGTCATCCACGCCGTCTAGTTCCACCATCCTGAGTCGGGTCTTTACAATCCGCCGTATTATCGCTTCCGGGATGGACGAATGCTGCCTTAAGGGGATGGAGAGGTTCTCGTACACCGAGAGGGAACGAAGAAGGCCCCCGCTCTGAAAGAGCACCCCTACCCGTTGAAGCAGCTCCTGAAACCCCTCCAACTCCATATTGATAATATCTCTCCCGAAGAGAATTACCCGTCCCTTTTTAGGCCGGTGAAGGAGAAGGAGATTCTTTAGGAGGGTACTCTTTCCGCACCCGCTCTCTCCGAGTATGACGGTAATCTTCCCACGGGGGATCTCCGCACTCACTTCCGAGAGAACCACGGTCTCATCGTAACCGACTTCCAAGTCCTCTATAGAGAGAATACTCTCCTGTCTTTTGTCTATCATGTTCCTGCTCTACTCCATACTCCTATACACTATTCTTCTCCACCAATCATCAGGCGAGGTAGAAAAGACTGAAAATCGCGTCAATTAAGACCACTGTAAAAATGGAGACCACCACCGAATCCGTAGTGGCCTTACCGACCTCCGAAGCCCCTCCCTCTACAGTCAATCCAAAATGGGCGCTGATGGTTACAATGGCCCAGGCAAAAACGGGGACCTTTGCAAATCCGTGAAAAATATCGATGGGGTCCAAAACGCTGATTACCCTGTCCAGGAAAATAGTAGGAGTGAGGTCCAGGTACATCAGGGAAATGAGCATCCCGGAAAAGACACCTATTACATCGGAAAGGGCCACTAAGAGAGGCAGAGAAACCACCATGGCGTAATACTTCGGAATAATGAGATACTTAAGAGGGCTGAGACCCATCATTTTAATGGCATCCAACTCGTCCCCCACCTTCATGGCCCCAATTTCTGATGTAATGGCGGAACCCGTTTTGCCGGCCATAATAATAGAAGTGAGTATGGGACCCATCTCCCGTATCAGAGAGAGACTCAAAAGGTCAGCGACGAACACATTTCCACCGAACCTCTTCAGCTGGACCGCCGACTGAAGGGTGAGGATGACTCCGACAATGAGCGCCAGAAGGACAATGACCGGAGTGGAGTTCATGCCTATTTCGATGCACTGCTCGGTAAAGCCCCCCTTACGCTTGCCCTTTTTGCTGAAGAGGCTGGAAAACCCGGTGAAAAAAAGGTCGATACCGAACATCAATGCCTTGGACAGAGTGTCTCGAAGTTCGTATATCCAACCGCCAATGTAGGAGAGAAAGGTTTCCTCCTCTTTTTTCTCTATCTCCTCTTCTTCCCCCTCTTTTGGATAGAAGAGCTCGACAGTGGGAAGAAGATCTTCGGGAATATTGAGGAGTGGAAGATTCTTACCCTTCTGTCTGCTAATTTCGGTGAGAAAGGCGGTCCCTGCTGAATCGAGCATGGTTACTTCAGTAAGATCGATCCCTCTTATCCCCTCGGCGGCCTTTCTCTTTATCAGAGTGTTCCACTCTTTAAAGAGATCAGGGACTTCTTCTTTCGTCACTTTTCCCGAGAGATAAAGGGTATTCCTCTGTACTTTCATTTTCCTCCCTTCTAGTTCCCATCCCCGGGATTATCTTTCCAAGAAGCGAGTGTTTCCAGAAATTCTTTAGTGCCCTCAAGAAGAAGACGGTTCACCATAAGCACATAGGTGACCGGCTCCTCGTCTGCCATCTCCCGATTATAGGTGACGGTATGTCTAAAGAGGGGCTCCACAGAATTACTGCTATGCCACTGAAACTCCATTTCCAATCGCACTTTCGGCAATTCCTCTTCAGTCCCTTTTACCATCTCTATCCGCTCAATGACCGGAACAATAATGTATTCCGCCTTCTCTATTCGATACTTCCTGTAAACAGATGAAAAAAACCCGCTTTTCTCCACTGCCTCGGCAATAAGGTCCGAAGCCATCCGGGTCAATCTTATTCCCCAATGATGGAAATCAAAATATCCTACTACCGGGCCTTCTCCCCGCCAGACAAGCTCCCTTCGACTGTACAGCTCTACCACTGTGGCATCCTCCACCAGGACTGTTTCAGAGTAGGCCTTTTTCCGCTTTGGCTGGGTAAAGCCAGGATATTGCCGGTACTCTAAGACGTAGTAGGTAATGTCCTTTACCTCCTGGCTCAAGCACCCGGTAAACAAAAACACCGCAGAAAAGAGAAGCGGAATCAGCAAGAGAAAAACTAATCTGAACAGCCGGTGAATAACATTTTTCATTATTCCCCTCCTCGTAAAAGAAGTGAAGGATTGTCCCGAATTAAGAGTGAAAAATCGTAGAGATTGTCCGTAGTCCTTCGAAGAGAATTGATAATATCCTGTATCTCCCGCTGATTGTTCATTATCAGCATGTCCATAGATGCCACGGTTTCATTTGTCTGATCGATAATCTTATTCGTTTCCTCCAGGGTTTTCTGCAATCCAGCGGAAAGTTTCCCTATCTCCGCGGCATCCACCTCTTGTTCCACTTCCCGGAGGAGACCATTAACGTGTTCCAGGGACTTAAGGAGTTCCACAGTCATTTCCTCGGTGTTGCCGATTACCCTGGCAATGGAGGCTTCGTTGGATCCGACGATAGAATCAATATTGTTTAAGAGGCTGGTAATGGTCTTCTGATTCTCCTCGCTTATAAGGGCGGAAAAGTTGGCCAGGAGGGCCTCAAACTCCTCTAAAATCCGCTCCGCCGAAGCGGTTACCATATCTATTGTGGACCGGCTTGCCTTTATGGTAGATCCAGGTTCCAGACTGGGGGAGTCTCCTTTACCCCCTGCTAATTCCAATTTCATTACCCCGGTAATTCCCGCTGGAAGGAGAAGGGCCTTGGTGTTTTCCCTTATCGGAAGGTCTTTGTTTACTTTAACAATTACAACGATGTCCCTCACAGACTCAGGGTCAATGTAGATGTTCTCCACATTCCCCACATTTATTCCCTGGTAGGTAACGGAGCTTCCGATACTAAGCCCGCTGACAGAAGTTTCTTCGAACCGGACATAGTAGGTCACTTTCTTCTCCATCACCCCTCTACCAAAAATAAGAAAGAGGAGGGCAATAACAGCTCCAAACATAAGTATGAGAAAAATAGCGAGCCTTACTTTCTGTTTTCTTGTTACCATTTACACCCCGTTTCCCTTAATATATACAATTTCTGTTGAAATCTCAAAAAAAAATGCTGCTACTGAACTCAGCCACTTTCAAAAATAGTGTTTCCCATAATCTCGCCAGGACGACCCATAAGGTATGTATCATCATTTTTTCTTATTTCCCCCGGGTCTGGGCCCGAGGGGTTCATTTTTTTAATTTTTTTTATTTACTTATTGACTTTTCGGGGTAGAATCGGAGTATAATTAGGGTGTAGCAATGCTACGGGTCTGCTCTTTGTATCTTATCGCTCTCCGGTTCGTCTTGTCGATGATAGTAATCCGATAACAAATACCAGGAACGAATAGAAAAAGGACATATCCCTAGAAAAGCTGCGCGAAACCAATATTAGGGGACAACCCAAAAAAGAAGGAAGTATGTCTAAGAAAATTTACGTAGGAAACCTAAACTACAACACTACCGAAGACCAGCTCAGAGAACTCTTCGGTCAGTACGGAACTGTCCTGGAAGCCAACGTTATAAGCGACCGTTTTACCGATCGCTCCAAAGGGTTCGGCTTTGTGGAAATGGAAGAAGATGACGCGGCAGACGCTGCGATCACCGCCCTGAACGGAAAGGAATTCGACAACAGAGCACTGCGAGTGGACGAAGCCAGGGAAAGAAAGCCCCGGCGGGACAATTTCCGCTAACAGCGACACTTTTGTATATCACATAGATAGTGACCTTTTTCGAACAGTAACATCTAAGAAAGACCGGATGAAAAAATCCGGTCTTTCCTTCGAATCTCCCTTTTTCTAATGTCCCTTTTTTTGGCTATTTCGTGATGGCTCGGTAGATCCGCAACAGCTCAGGAAGGACCTTAGGGTGGATGTTGCTTGTAACGCTTGCCTCATCAATCTTTGCCCGATTGTTCTGAATTAGTGCTACAATATCGGATAGATCTTTAGCAGCAATCTCCTGACCGTCCTCCTCTCGTTTTTTCACATACACTGCTGTTTTTATCTCTAGAAGGGGGAATAATCCAATAAACCACCCTGAAAGCGCCCCATCCCACTCGCGGACCGCTTCAGGCGATGGATAGGGTACCAGCATATCCCATGAATTACCGGAAAATATCACATCCACATCGATCTTAAGTGCTCTGTCCCTCGCCCAATCCTCGTGTACCTCGAAATCAGCATTCAAACCCTTCAGTTCCCTGAATTTAGTCCAGTTTTCCTCTGAAATCAGGATATCCACATCTACCGTTGTCCGGACCGCTCCGTTCCGAACAACTCCTAAACCGCCTATTACTGTGTAGGGGATTTTCCGGTCCGAGAGAACGGAATCCAGTTTCTTCACCACTGTGAGGAGAGGAGATTTTCGAAAGTCTCCGTTAACCTCAAGTATCTCTGTGGCAGTCATAAAAATAGAATACCATATTTTTGAAAAAGTGTTGCCCTGCAGTGAAAAAACAGGATAACAGGCCCTTTCAATACCGTTCATGGATCCAACCGTTTAGCGGTGGAAAAAGATAATCCATCATAAGACCCGTTTGGCGAGTGTTGCTGCTCGGGGCGGAATAGGAACCCATGGGAAATATATCGGGACGGGTACATCTAAGTTCCCTCCAGGTCCTATGGCCGAGGACCAGCGGCGGAAACAGGTCCTCCGGAATACAGAAGGTAAAACTCTCAGAACTCGTTTCTTTCTCCGCTGGAAGAAGTGTAAGAAGTCCTTTTTCGAACTGGAGATCGATTGCTTCCCTGTAGAAATTTAGGTGTAATGTACCGGTAAATCGGGAAAAGGGGCTTTTCGCAATTCTCTTCTCAAAAAGGGAAGAAATTTTTGAGAGAAAGTGTAGAACAGAGGGGACCTTCACCTGCCACGCATAACAAGGTCCCTGATTGGCCCCCAAATGCAGAGCAGATAAAGCCGGAACAGAATTGGAGGGAAGATTCAAACGAATAAAAGGCTTTTCTCTTTCCCGGGCCAGGCCCTTACAAAAGGAAAAAAGACCTATAGATCCTTCGAAGCTAATATTCTCACTTACCTCACTTACAATTAGTCCTTCCCCAAATCCCTTGTAGGGTATCCTAGAGTAGTACCTTTCTCCGTCCCCACGGTTAAAAATCCAGTATTCCGACCCGCAATCCGTCTCCTGACTGTATGTCAATAGATACTCCCAAGTAGCTCTGTCCCTCTTTACAGAAATTGTACGGTCTTTTCTATACACCTCATCCTGGAGCATAAGAAATGGGATGTCTTCTTCTTTGGCACGACGAAACTCGAACCCCTTTTGGCCTCCCTCGGGGACGGCATGAAGAGGGAGTTCTATATGGTTTTCCAGGGACAGAGCATAGTAGTAGCCGAATTTATGGTAAAAACCGGGGATCCCCTGAATAACCGATAGATCAAATCCCTCTTCTTCCAAAACGGCTTCAAACTCTTTGTATAGTTTTCTTATTAGTCCCTGTCCCCGATGCTTCTCCCCGGTACCTACTATCCCCATCTCAGCCACGGAGAGATGAATACCCTCAAATTCCCACTCCCATGGGATAAGTACGAATGCCGCCGCCGCTTCGCCGGAACCCCTATCCTGGGCGATAAACCAGTGGCGCCGTTCTAACCCGGGAAGATGATGAAAAAAGGTGTAAGCCAGTTCACCCACTTCTTCCTCCTGAAATACCACATTGAAGTGGGTCTTCAGTTTATCCGCGTCTTCCGGCCTTTCAGCACGGCGTATCTTATATTTTCTCTCCATACTGTATATCTTTGCATTAAATGCTGAAAATGTGTATACTTAAGTAAAAGGGATAACAATAAACATGAAGCAAATAGATAGTAAAAAACCAGTTCGTCTCTTTACATCCGATTTTTTGGAGTTTTTCTCCCATATACATCCAGCTGTGGTATTGGTGGTGTATCTTCCGATTCTTGGATATTTCCTTGCACTTTCTGTTCGACATTCTATAGGCAGTGCCGTCCCTGCCTACTACATACCCATTGGATTAATCATCGGCCTAGGTGCCTGGACCCTGACGGAGTATCTCCTCCATAGATTTGTGTTTCACTTTAAACCGCGGGGTCCTTTCCAGGAGAGGGTCTCCTTTCTCTTTCACGGTGTGCACCACGCCCAGCCGATGTCCAAAACCCGGCTGGTAATGCCCCCCGCGGTGAGCATTCCCTTGGCGATTGTTTTTTACCTCCTCTTTTACGGGGTGGTCGCCGGGCTTTTTGGCGCCCCCTACTGGGTGTTTCCTCTCTTCTCGGGGTTCGTTGCGGGTTACCTAGCCTACGACATGCTCCACTACTCTATGCACCACTTTCACATTAAGGGAGGCTACTTGGCGGCAATAAGGAAAAACCATATGCTCCACCACGGAAAAACCCCAAACATGCGCTTCGGAGTAAGCAATACCTTCTGGGACTTAGTTTTTAGGACAAATCCGAAGGATTAAGTACCCTAAACCTCTCTCTTCTTCAGCGTCTCCCTAACACCGAAAATCATAACCACCGCGCCGGAGAACCCCAAACCGGCAATAGCCAAGGGCGCGAAGAAAAGCCCCACCGCGCCGGCAACCGCACCGACAATCAAAGGACCTACCGCCCTGCCCGCGTCGCCAATAAGCCTCCACACCCCGAGGAAATGACCCGTACCCTTCCTAGGAGAGAGGTCTGTCCCCAGGGTAAGGACAATCCCGCTGCCTAACCCATTCCCAAAAGCGATGAGAATACCCACTAAAAGGAAGAGAAAAAAAGCGGAAGTGAGGGGAAGCAAAAGAATTCCCAAAGAGAAGAGAATAAGACAGGGGACTAGGGTCCATTTTCTTCCTTTCTTGTCCATTACCATTCCCACCGGAATAAACATGGGCATCTCCACAGCGGAGGCAATTCCGATGGCCAATCCTATTTGGGCAACGCCTAGTCCCATATGCTCTCCCCAAAGGGGAAGCAGTATTTCTCGGGCGGAACGGAGAATTTGAAGGCTTATTACTACAAAACCGGCGCTTAGAAGCACCTTCCACTGCCGGGAAATAATCCCTCCGAGAGTGAGAAGAGTTTCCCCTTCCTGCTTTCCTTCTTCTTGCCTTCCTCTGTCCCTTTCCACATGCCTTCCTCCGTCCCCGTCACCCCGCCCGTCACCCCGAACCTTAACATCATGAGCGGCCGGTCCTATCTGGAAAGCCCGGGGTGTTAGCAGAAGAACAGTCAGAGGAACAGCGAGAAGGAGAGCATGGGCAATGTAAACCGCGGAAAATCCCAGATATTCGGCGAGAAAACCCCCAAGGATAGGACCGATGAACATCCCCAGCCGAATTGTGCCCCCTACCATGGAGAGGATCCGCCCCCTTCTCTCCACCGAAGCAGTCCTCTTAACAAAAGACTGGATCGCCATGGTATGGAGGGTCATTCCTCCCCCCATGAGGCCCATGGCAAGTATCATAACGGGAACACCGGGGAAAACCCCGAGCAAAAGTGAGGCCGCCGCAGTTAAAGCAATAGCAGTAAAGATAGTTGCTCTGTCCCCGAATCGGGTAAGAAACAATCCGGTGGGAATATCAAAGAGTAATCCCCCGATTCCATGAGCACTCACAATGAGTCCCGTCATGGCAAGGGTCGCTTCCAGGTCCCTGGCAAAGAGTGGTGTTACAGGGACCACAATACCCCGGCCTAGGGAAATAAAGAGGAAGGGGAAATAGATAGGAAGCACGTATCGCGCTATTATAGCGGCACTTTCGCGGGTCAATGAATTTTTCATAGATAGTTTTATAAATAGTATCAGGCCTTCTCTAAAAAACCAATAGCCCTGTGTTTTATGAAGGTGTCCAGCTCCCTGTTCTTAACAAGGTTTTCCACGGGCAAGAAACCGCCGGCCATGGTCACGACAATATCGCCGGCCGTTCCCATAAGAGAATCGTTGGTACTCTCCAGCCATAAGAACCCAATCTCTCGTCCGGCGCTTCCTTCAAAAGGTCTACCAGTACATCAAGTTTTGTTTTCTCTGCCATCTCCCTATAGATATATACCTTTTCCTTTTCCAGAGGAGGGAGCGCCGTAAAACCGCATTTCGAATACCCGGACTCGGGAAGCACCGTGGGTGGCCTCCACAGTGAGACGGCACTCATCGAAGGGGGGACAGTCCTTTAGTGAATGCTGTCGATGCCGAAGATGGTTCCCCTTTTCACCGATGGAGAACACCTCTTCCCCCTTTGAGCGAAAACTGATGCTGTAGTCCTTTACCAGTTCCGGCGGCGTTCCCTGGTAGTGTTCCGCCAGGACCCAGTCGGATATGCTCAGCATATTTTCCCTGGAGAGGTTAGAGTCGAAGCGCAAATCCACTTCCACAGGTTGTACCGGCTGGTTAAAGGTTATGGAGAGCCACTCCGTCTCGCCCCTGTCTTGGGAAATCCAGGAGTTCTTCCCCTCCTCATCCTCGCGGAGGCGGCCGTTCACTATAAGCTCCGGCTCACCTCCCTCTATCCAGGATGAAGCAGTAATGGAATCGATATATCCGGTAGGCCCTTCCAGGCTGATACCCGGAACATAGGCGTCCGCTCTTAAAAGCCGCTGCTGAAGGGTTTTTACCTCTCCTTCCATATTGATAAGGCCCCGAAGGCCCAAGTCCCTACGGATACAGTGGGCCGCTGCAGTACCCGCCGCCTGACCCGCCACAGCACAGGTGGCCATTACCCGGGTGGAGCCGAAAGCCACATGGCTCACGCTTATTGCCCTTCCTGCAAGGAAGAGGTTTTCCGCGTCTTTCGCAACGAGAGCCCTCAAGGGGATGGGGTAGACCTTTTCCACATGGACGAACCGGTTGGGGGCCTCCTTGCTCTTTATGCCCTCCGGCACATGAAGGTCGATCGGCCAACCGCCGTAGGCAACAGCGTCCTCGAAAACGGCAGGTCCCAGCAGGTCCTGCTCCCGCAGCACATACTCCCCGACTACTCTCCGGCTCTCACGCTTCCCCGGGAGAAAACCCACCCAATCCAGAGCGAGGGTTTCGGCATTGGCTTCGGCATTGGTTTTGAAAGCCCCGCCGTTCTTTATGAAATCCCAAACCCCGTAGACTGTCTTAATCAGCTCGTCCCGGAGGAGCTCCCCGTCCCGAATAACATCCTTCTCTCCTCCTCCCAGTTCTACCCACCAGTACCCTGAAGTAAGTTCGTCGAAGTTTCTGTCCCGAAAATCCTCTCGGGTGAATGAATAGGCCCATGAGGGTTTTTCAAAGGGAACAGGCCGTCCGAGGTCCCGTGCCTGAAAGAGTACCGTGTTCCCCATAACTAGAGTATCCTCCCTGTCAGGGGCCAGGGTCTCGCCGAACACCTCCTTTCCCTCCCGGCCCTTCATATAGGAACAGCCGGCAAGTACTGCCAATAGACCGTCGCCGGTAGCATCGATGAAGAAATCACCTTCAAAACAAAAGCGGCTCTCCGTGGTCAGCTGATCTGCTGCCACCGAGGAAATGGTCTCCCTTCCCTCTTCTCCGGGAATGCGTTCCTTGAGTTCCACACTGTGCATGTGGGTGTTGAGAAAGAGGTCTAAGTTTTCCTGGTACCTCGTCTTCTCCCAGAGGATGGTGTCGAAGATGGAGAAGGAGTGCTGGGGATTACGGTAAACATTTTCTAAGAGAATCTCCTCGATAATCCCCGTTTCCCGGCGGTTCGGTCGGTTGTGCTCCACTCCCAAAGCGCCGCAGATGTGCATCCGCACCTCGGAACTGGCGTTTCCTCCCAAAACGGGGCGGTCATGTATAAGGACTGTTTTTGCTCCGCTCCTGGCGGAAGCGATGGCCGCGCAAACTCCGGACATCCCGCCCCCAACGACCACCACCTCGTAGGAGAGAGTCTTCTCCTGCAGTGTACGTCCTTTTTCAGGGGGATTCCCTTTTCGATTCTTACTTTCTCTACTCATCATCTTTTTTCCTCAGAAATTCCCGGATACCATTGGGGATACTTGGTCTTTCTCCTCATATATAAATTGACTTGCCCTTTAGGACAAGGTATAGTATATCATTATACTTTTTATAGGGAGAGATGAACATGGCGAAGGGCGAAACTGAACAGAAAAAACAGCGAGGGACAGAGTGGACACCGAAAAAGCGTCTTATAGCCACCCTGGAGGGAAGCCCCCATGACCGCGTACCCATCTACACTCAAATCCCCTTTGCCCTAAAAGAAGGCTCCTTCGTCCCCGGGCCTTTCCACGGATACGCGGACTACGATAATTGGCGGCAGGAGGACCCGGCTTACGTAAAGCTCACTCGCCGAATGGAAAAGGAGTGCGACAACCTCTTTATCTGGCGGCCTCCCTGTATGGAAAACCATCAATTTTTCCTCTCCCCTTCCGCAATGGAAACAAGGGAAGAGGAAGGGACCGGAAGAAACGAAGGAAGGATAGTAAGAAGGACCAGATTTCGTCAGGATGGGGTGGAACTGACCGAAACCACAGCGGTGCAGCCAGGTACCGGTCATTCCTGGGAGATTGAGCATTTCTGCAAGACTCCGGAAGATGCAGCGAAACTTCTGGAGCTCCCCTGGGAAGGGGAACCGGCAGAGGCGGGAGATTTTCACGAACTGGAGAATGCCTTGGGAGAAAGAGGGACCATGTGGGTCACTATTCCGTCCCCCATCCAGGCTGTGTGCAGACTCTTCGATCCAAATGATTTTCTTATCTTCGCTAGAACTGAATCTGCTTTGGTGCATCGTCTTATGGAGACCTGCGCGGAGAGACTTGCAAACAATCTTAAGACCCTCCTGAAACAGGGGGTAGGACCGATTATCCGCTTCGGCGGAGCTGAACACGCCACTCCTCCCCTTATGTCGCCCCAGGATTTTGATGAACTGGTAGTAGCCTACGACAAGCCCCTTATCGACCTTTGTAAGCGCTACGAAAGAAAGGTTGCCTACCACTGTCACGGTAAGATTACCCACGCTCTGAAACGCTTCGCTGAAATGGGGGTGGACCAGACCGATCCGGTGGAGACCCTCCCCGACGGCGACCTTACCCTTGCAGAAGCCCGCCGGTTAGCGGGAGACCAGGTGACCCTTACCGGTAACATACAGGTGCGGGAAATCGCCTCCGCTGATGCCGAGGAGGTCCGCCGCCGGGTCAAGGAAATTATCCGGGAGGCCGGTCCCAACAGGCTCATTATTTCCACCACCGGGACCCCGCTGGAAAAAATGGACGCTGTAACGGAGCGTAACTATCACGCCCTCATCGACGCCGCTCTGGAGTTCGGCACTATCAAGTAGCTTTG
>CAYXSD010000018.1:5537-14953 GCA_964466335.1 uncultured Spirochaetales bacterium | reverse complement strand
CCTCGCCTAAGTCCTTTATCCGGAGCCCGGGACAGCCTCCGCCGCAGTCCCCGGCTTCGGCGGAGGAAGCGGCACTCTCGGCAACGGCATCGGTACCGATCCCTGCCATTGCCGCATCCGCGCCGTGGACCTTCTCCGCCGCGGCGGCGCCCCGGTTCTCCTTTACGTATTCGTAGGTTTCCTCCGGATTGTAGGCTTCAGCTTCCCGTTCAATGACCTTCAAGGCCCCGGTGGGACATACATCGAGACATGCACCGAGGCCGTCACAGTAGATCTCTCTCACCAATACGGCCTTGTTCTCCTTATCCAGTTCAAGGGCCCCTTCGGCACAGGCGGTGGTGCAGAGCCCGCATCCGTTGCAGAGCTCCCGGTTTATTTCGATTATCTGTCGTTTCATATGAACCTCTCCCTTATATCTCGCCGCTTTTTTATGATTGGTTCCCGCACCATGGATTTTTGCAAGAACTTCAAGAGAAGTATAATAAGTGAAGACACTATATTCGGTAACAGATGTTACGAAAAAGGGAAAAAGACTCTCTAGGTAAGCCGGCCCTTAGAGCGCCTACGCCTTTTCTCCCTCGAATCGGAGGCTTCGGGTGTCCCTCTCTCTGCCGGTGGGTTTGCAGAGGAGACCGTAGAGGTCCGGCCTCCTCGACTGTATCCAGCGGCTGCCGGTGCACATTTCTAAGACCTCCGGCCTTAGCTCCGCCGTTACCATGGTGTCCTCGGCCGCCCAGGTTTCCGCTAAGAGATCTCCATAGGGGTCGAGGAGCATAGCGTTTCCCGTTCTTACTTCGCCGTCGTCCAGGCCGACGCCGTTACTGAAGAGGAGGAAGAGTCCGTTATCGTGGGCTCTGGCGGGGAGCCATTTCATAAGCCACTCCCTTCCCTTAGGACCTAAAAACTCCAGCTCGATTTTTTCAGGCTCCGCTTTCCTGTTCTCCCAAAGCTTGGGATCTATCAGTCCCATACAACGGGGACTTACGGAATCGCATCCACCGGTTTGGTGGGGGGCAAGAAGCACCTCCGCGCCTAAGAGGGCGGTGGCCCTGACGTTTTCCCCTATATTGTTGTCGTAGCAGATGAGCACACCCACCTTGGCCCCTTGGGGTATATCGAAAACAGTGTAACGGGACCCCGATGCCATATGCTCACTGATAAAACAGTGGAGCTTTCTATGTTTTTCTGTTCTCCCGTCGGGCATGGCAACCAGGTAGGTGTTGTAGAGGTTGCCGTCTTCTCCGGCCTCAATAAGACCCGCTCCCAGGGTCATGCTCGTCTCCCGGGACATTTTCATCAATCTTTGGGAAGAAGGTCCCGCCGGTACAGCTTCGGAGAGTGATTCTACCTCCTCTTTCGGGAGGCGCCGAACATGCCAGTACCCGGTAATGCACATCTCGGGGAATACCAGGAGATCTAAGCCCTCCTCCGCGCCCTTTCCGACAAAGTGCTCGATTCTCGAAAAATTGTACTCCTTATCACCCTCTCGGTGCTGAAACTGTACCGTACCTGCCTTTAATCTACGCATGCTGTTACCTCCCCCAAAGAGTATACACAAAAAAAAGGAATTTTACAGAAATCAAACATTATGTAAACAGAGAAACAACAATTGCCTGGCTAGTATACCCAGCAGGGAGACAAACAATGGATTTTACCGTAAAAGAAATTTCCGAAGGCATACAGCTTATTACCCTTAGCGGTGAGTTGGATATGTACAATTACAATGAGCTTAAGGAGTACATTGCCAATGTAACCAACGAGAAAAACGGGAGCTTTATTATAGACTGTAAGGACCTCACCTATATTGATTCCAGCGGGGTCAGTACCTTTATCTACGCTTACTCTACCGCCCAAAAGCGTCGTTTACCCCTCTGGTTTATCAATATTCACGGTCCCGTTCAAAAGGTCATAGAACTAACAAAACTCAACGGGTTCCTCCCCATTGCCTCTTCTCTGAAAGAAGTACTCGCTAAAGTAAAAAAAAAAGCAGTAAGAAACCAGTAGCCCCTCCTGAAAACGGGATAATTATAGATGAGGACCACGATCTTTTTAACAGGATCGGAATGGTCCCCATGGAATTCCCCAGCGATTTTAAACGGATACGGCACTTTACCAATCTCATCGTACAGAGGGCGCCAACGGAAATAAAGGATGTAAATATTCTGGAGCAACAGGTTAGCGAGCTCATTAAAAACGCGGTAAAACACGGAAACAAGAAAGACCTCGGGAAAAAGGTGAAGGTCTGGTTTTCATTCAGCATGTACCACGCACATCTGATCATCCGGGACGAGGGAAACGGATTCCAGGAAATTGAAAAATGGAATAATTTCTACAAAAAGAGAAAAAAATGCTTCGAAACCCACAACTTCGACGAGATGGAGCACTACCTCACCTATACCTCTTCCATCAGCGATGATACAGACGGTGGAAACGCCATGTTCGCCGCTATTGAATACTGGAACTGCGGGCTAGTTTTTAATAATAAAAGAAATATGGTTGCCGTAAGGAGGAATTTTACTCCTCTGGGATAAGGGGGTCTACAGGAATAAGATACTGTAATAGTACAAAAGTAAGATCATCCTGGAGCTGTTTCGTCCCCCGAAAGGTATTAAAATCGGTGACAATATTATCCCTTATCTCTTCTAGGGGAGAATTCGGATGCTCCGATATGATCTTCTCTACTCTTTTTATGGAATACGCTTTATTCCGTATTCCTGCCTGTTCAATCAACCCGTCCGTAAGAAGGAAGAGGAGATCGTTATTCTGTAACTGAAACATGTTCAGACTTGGCTCCATATCCGGCACGATCCCCACAGGCAAATTGGAGAGGTTTGTCTTCAACTTAAAGAGTTTGTCCTTTCTGTAGGAGAAAATGTGGGAATGCCCCATATCGCAGATGATCGTCTTTCCTGTAAACTCGTTGTAATCGAGAAATATCGCGGTGACGAATTTCTCTCCTTCGAAGGTCTGCACGATGTAGTGGTTCAACTCTTTTACCAGGGTTTTCAGTCCCCGGGTAAAATCGTAAATGCTTAACATCCCCCATAAAACTGAAGTTAGCACACTGGCAGCGACCCCCTTTCCGGAAACATCACATATGCAGATGAACCAGTTCGTATCGTTGTACTTATGGACCGTGTAAAAATCACCGCCCACACCCTTGGCGGGAATGGAACAGGTTACAATTTCTACGTTCTCCGTTTCAATGTACTCTTTCTCCCGTACAATTCGGGACTGCAGCCGTCGGGCAATGGAGATATCCTGGGTCGTGAGATTTGAAAGATAGATAAGCATCCCCCTCGTGGAGAAGATCCCTCTGAAGTTGTTTTTATCGTCCACTAGGAGATAGTAGGAAATTCCAGAGGCTTTCATGTCCTCATCAATCTCCTCGGCTACGGAGAAGATATTCATGTCCACACTATAGCGTTTTACATCGCCGGCCATCTCTCCCGCCGTTTTCTTCCTTAATACGTCCCTTCCGTAGGGTCGGCTTAAGAGGGCGGAAAGCTCCATCTGTTCAATAAGCCCTATGGCCTTACCGTCCTTACCCAAGACCGCCACAGCGGCGACCTCCTCATCCATCATGTGGAAGGAGTCTACTACTTCGGTAATAAGGGAATTTTCGTACACGTAGAATAGGATGTGAGCAATTTTTTCAATGGATTGGGTACTACACTTGCGTTTCTGGATGGTGTAAATACAAGTTTGGTCGGTAGTCTCTCCGGTTAGTGCCATACTGTCTTTAAGTAGTACAGGAGGAATGTTTAAACATTATGACTTTTTTATGAAGATTCCGTTAAGACATCCTACACCATAAAGAGTTCAACCCTGGAGAGGAAGTCTGATAAGGGCAATGGTCTCCTTCCTGTTCTTATGGATTGAGAGTACCCGGTCCCCTAATCCCAATCCTCGAAGCATGAGGAGCATCATGACCAATCCAAGGCCCGCTCCCTCGGAAGAATCTTCAATTCCGGCATAAGCCTCGGCAATGTTCCGATACTTCCTAGCTGCTATAATTTTTTCTTTTATCCGCTTTTCCTCCAGAGGAAGGAGGGGTACGTTATTACGGACGGCGATCTTGATACCCTCCGATACTTTTTGAAACTGGAATTTTATATAGTAACCGTACTCCCTTAGCCTGCGGACAAAGTAGTGTATGTTTTCTATCGTGTCTTCCTTGAAGTTCTTCATACCGATGCAGTACTCGGTTTGGTTTTCTATTCTTAAACCCTTCTCTAAGAAGTATACTCGTTTGGTATTGGCCTTTTTGGCATTTCCTGCTAATTCGTGGAGGGAATAGGAGAGTTGGTTCTTCAGGTCCTGTCTCCCTGCTTCTTCGAGATACATGTCCAACACGCTGTCAATATAGTTCCGCTCCTCCGACCGATAGGCGTAGGTGGTAATGGTAATGACTTTCCCTTCTTTTACTGCTGCTTCAATTTGGTCCTTTGTTATGTGGTTCACCATGCTTTAGGTATACAAAAGAATTGTTAGAGGATCATTAGAAGAAGTTAGATTTTCCGTTAAGTTTGGTTTTTTTCCGACTACTACTTAGACAGAGGAATCAGAGCAGAGGCAGCCTCAATTACTCTCCAGCAAATAGAGGGTGACAAGCCGTTGCCGGATCTCCTGATACTCTTCTTTCGAGCCGATCCGTTCAAGATTGCTCATTTTCTTCTCTAATTCTCGAGATATTCTTTCTTCCTCATTAATGATTGAAAAGGTCTCAGCGTCTTTTAATTCCGAAAGGATGGCGTAGGCAAACTGAATACCCGACTCCATATACTGCTTAAGGGTTTTCTCATTAAGAAGATCAATATTCGAATGGACTACAGCATCCAGCGAAACCTCTACCTCCTCCCCCCGTAATAGATTTTTTTCCTGAACCTCCGGTAACTTCAGGAGATCGATGGTTTTAAACATGATCTCCCTCACCGTTTTTATACCCCTGTCTACAGCGTGGATAATATCATGCTCTACCGACATGGCGTTCTTCATGGACTGCCTCAGGGAAAAAAACCTCTCCCATTTCATATTATGGATCTTTTCTCCCAGTTTATGGATACGTTTTTTCTGGGTTTCCAGGGTATCGAATTCGAAGAGGAACTGATGTACCGGAAAGATCTTAACATTCCCTTCGCCTTTAATATTTATATATTCACAAAATCCTTGCTGGAAGAGGGCGGCATAACCACCGAACCAAGCAGGGACCTCCCTTAATACAGAAACCCCTTTACCCTTGAAACCATTATTTTCCCCCGAACCTCCTAATGACTGGAGAAAGGAAATATTCTCATCGGAATCATTATTTTTTATAAAGACCTTTATTCGGCGCATCTCCTGAATTCTCTTTACATCCTCCTCAATGGAAGCTTTAAGCTGTTCCAGGTGTTTTTGTATCTCCCTATTCACATCGGATGGACAGTTAAATACATCAGTTTCCACCTGTTTTTCCCGTTCGTCCAGAATAAGGAGCTCCTGTTCGGTTACATAGCTCCTGTACTTCAGCATGTTCCCCGCAAGAAGGAACTGAAAAAGGGAGGGAATAACAAATTCCTTTCCGATAATCCACTTAATAAGGTGTTCCGATGGATCTCCATCCTGGACTTTACTCTTTAGTTGTGGTAATGAAGTTTCTGCAGTCTCAATACAGTCCAAGAGTTCCTTTACCGGCTCCTGACGGACGAGGAAAAAGTACACCAGGTTTTCCATAATTCGATAACGATCGATCACCGTAGCATCCCCGCCCTTCCTAAAATGGAAACTAGTAAGAATAAGCTCCACACAGAGGTCCTTTAAAACCATGAGGAGGTTGTAGGACTTCTTCGTTAGATAAAGCCATCCCTTTTTTTCCACCATCTCCAATCGTTCTATAAGAACCTTTGCAGCCTTCTGTTGGTTGTTTATAAGGGACTGACTTACATTATGGTTGAGTTGAAAAGCAGGAGGGAAGATGGACATCTTTAGGGTCATTGTCTTTTCCCCAAAGCTCTTAATGTGGGGCCACTCGATAAAGAGGAATTTAAAGAGCCCCGAACGATGCATGACCTTTTTAAAGGATTTTCTCCGCTCCCGTCTGGACTTCTTCTTTACAAGCTCAATCCTGTCTCTATAAGGACTTTCTGTCTTGGATAGAGCCTGCTCCTGTTTCGTGAGAGGTCCATTTTCCCTGCTCTGGTTTCCTCCTGAGGAGGATTTTGTATAAAATTTCTCTCTCCCATCTTTTGACTCTTCTACTCCGTCCTTACACGTCCGGGAAGAGGAGTTGATCTTATTATCGATCTCTTTTATTTTCTCTATCCTCAGAGCGGTATTTTTATAATCGTTCATTACCGCTTCCACCGCATGGGTCTTTTCAGGAGATCGTTTCTTCTTCAGCAGTTTACTCAATGCTGAAAGAAGGTGGGCTTCTTTTTCAATCTGATCAAAAGTCTGGTCTTTCTGCATATTCCTTATTACTTCAGCCGCTTTAAGAGTGATACTATTGAAACTGACTCAATTACTCTAATATTAATGGAAACCCATGTACATAGCAACTAATCTATGATAGAGTTAATAGCGACTGGGACCATAAAGATCTGATGATCTTTCTAGTACCCTCCATGAGAAAAAAGTAAGGACCTATTAAATGGCGAAAAAAGAGAGCAATTTGGACGATGCCGTCAGTCAATTTAGGAATACCATGGATGATCTAAAATCAAAAAAGATGATCGATGAAGCTGCCTTTAAATGGGAGAGGGAACGCAAATTTAAACAGCAGAATCCCTTTAAGAAAAAAGACGGTTCTCAAGAGCAGTAAGCACTTCCATAGAAAACAGGGCCTCCGAAACAACTCAGCCGCATTCAAAATTGGTTAAATGTGAGAAATGGTATTTTTGTAAGAACCTCAACTAGAGAAAGATATTGTCTTCCCATGCCCTCTAATGATATCCTTTATCAATACCTGATACATTGAAGGAGAACATCATGAAACTAACCAAAGAAACCCTCCATGGCATATTTGCGGGGCTTCCCCTTCCCTGGAATGAAGATGGAAAACTGAAGGAAGAACTCTTTGCAGAAACCATACAGCGACTCTGTAGTTACGGTGTCCAGGGTATCTACAATGGCGGAAGCACCGGCGAATTCTTTGCTCAGGACTTTGAACTATTCAAACGGACTACCTCTATCCTAGTGGAAAGTACTAAACCCACAGGGACCCTCACCCAAGTGGGGATCGAGGGACTCACCACGGATGAGATGATAAAGCGGGGTCGGTATGCCATAGAACAGGGCGTGGGGGCCCTCCAGGTGGCGTTCCCCTTCTGGTACGGACTCACCGACGACGAAGCGGTTGACCTCTACAAGGACCTCTACGATGCATTCGACGGATATCCCTTAGTCCACTACGATACCGGTCGAGCAAAGTCAAAAATTACCCGGCCCCTTTTACGGAGAATCCTCGAAATCTGTCCGAGCCTCATCGGAGTAAAGGTCACCGCTATAGACGTGGAAGAGCTTAATAAACGGACCCTGGAGTTTCCCTCCATCAACTTTTTTGCCGCCACCCATTGGATGGCCACCCTCTCAAAACGTGCGGGTGTAAAAGGCTCCTACGATGTTCTTGTCTACATGAACCCTCCTGCAGTCCTTTCCCTTTACAATCACTGCAGGAAAGGAGAGTGGGAAGCAGCCTACCGAATTGAAGACAAGCTCCAGCACTTCTACAAAATCGTCGATGATCTAGGATTCCTCGCCTTCTCCGACTCCGCTATAGACCGCTGCATCGGTCTTTCAACAGGCTTCCTCAAAGGCTACACCCAGATAGTGAAAAAGCCCTACCGTTCCGTACCTGAAAAGATGCTCGAGGCTTTAAAACAGCGAGTGGCGGAAGAACTTCCCGAATTCTTGGAGTACTAAGTACCCAATGAAGAAAATACTAGTTGTGGATCCGGGATCTATCGGTCGAAGACACGTGAGAGTACTCCTCGAAAGCACACGTGTTGCCTCAGGGCGGAGGGAAAAGCTCAACACCTAAGCTTTCCACCAAAAATACCGATAATCAGGGTATGATCTCCCCGGAAAGCAGGCTCAAAGGCAGCTGGGACTTCTTTGTCTTTCTCACAGCCATATACGCCGCGCTAATTATACCTCTGTCCCTGGTGGTCCCCGAACTCTACGATATATTTGTGCGATGGTCCTTCCGGGGTATTTGGATTGTTTTTGTACTGGATATTATCGTCCATGCCAATACCTCCATCTTTCGTGAGGGAAGACATATCACCGATAGATCAGCAGTGCTTAGGGAATACTTCACAGGCTGGTTTTGGGTGGACCTCATTGCGGTAATTCCTACATTTTATATCCTTGCTCGTATGCCGGGGTCCTTTTCTCCTCTTCTTTTCTTACTCCAGCTGAATCCTCTGATCAAATTGATCAAGAGTAAAAAAATACTGCGCCGGGTCATGACAGCAAACATTAACCCGGCCATACTGCGGCTCTTCCTGCTGGTGTTTTGGATACTCCTGGCCGCCCACATCATTTCATGCGGCTGGATCTATATCAGGGAGAACCCACAAGAACTTGCTCCGGTACCGAGATATGTGGAGGCCTTCTACTGGACCATTACCACCCTTACCACCATAGGCTACGGAGATATAACCCCCACCGGTCAGACACAGATCCTCTTCGTTGTCATTGTGGAGATCCTCGGAGCGGGAATGTACGGTTTAGTCATTGGTAACATTGCCAACCTTATAGCGAATATTGATGTAGCCAAGACGCAATACAAAGAAAAGCTGGATAAGATGAACGCCTTCATGAAGTACCGGAACCTGCCACCGGACCTTCAGAAGAAAATAAACAACTACTACAACTATCTCTGGGAAACCAGGAGGGGCTACGACGAGTCCACAGTCCTGGAGGACCTTTCAGCACCGTTAAAAGTCTCGGTCTCCCTCTTTCTGAACAAAGATATCATAGAGAAAGTCCCCTTCTTTGAGAATGCCGGAGACGATCTTATTAAAGAAGTAATCATGAACCTACGGCCGGTGGTATTTACTCCGGGAGATTACATTGTCCGGTCAGGTGAACTGGGCTTTGACATGTTCTTCATAAGCCGCGGGTCTGTGGATGTAGTCTCCGCCGATGAATCCACCGTCTACGCCACCCTAACGGAGGGGCAGTTCTTCGGCGAGATCGCCCTCCTCCTAAGCACCACTCGGACCGCTACCATAAAAGCAAAGGAGTACTGCGACCTCTACTGCTTGGACAAGGACACCTTCGATCGGATCCTTACCCGATATCCCGACTTTGAAGAAACCATTCAAAAATTGGCTGACAAGAGAAAAGCTGAGATTGAAGCAAAAACCGCCCCATCCGCGAAAAAGTCAAAAGGACCTGAAACTAAGGATACCGTGACCGCGAGTAATGCATCC
>CAYXSD010000018.1:0-5437 GCA_964466335.1 uncultured Spirochaetales bacterium | reverse complement strand
CGGAGGAGGAGAACAGCACCCCGGAGAAGATCGCCTCTGTCATTGTAGAGCTTAAGGAGAGCAAGCCCGTCATCCATTGGAAGGAAGCTAAGGGAGCGAAGAAGTATGAAGTGGTCCGCCTTAATCCGGAGACTGGGAAGTGGACGGTAATAGCCAACTCTGTCTCTTCGCCCATTTACACCGATCTGGATAACTATGAAGACAAGCAGAATATCTATCGGATCAGGGGGATAAATGATAAGGGCGCGGGACTCTGGTCAGAACCGGCGGAAATGAACCTGACCTCCTAGGCAGCTTCTCTTCTAAAATAGCAGACCCTGCTCTATTTCCGCTTTTTTGTACGAAACTGAAAGCTCCGCCGGTACACCCTCCCCGCCGCGGGATATCCAATTCCAGGATTCGGGAACCCCAAGGATGAGCTCTTTTTCCTGACTCGTCATAACAGAAATGTCGTGGTGCTCGTTCCGGTGTTTAAGGGGTTTCCCCTGGCTTTCACGCTCCAGGGCAAAATCTTTCTGCTCCTTCAACCTGGTTTCCACTATTCCCCGCCCTTGGGACAGCCACCCCTGAACGGTGCTTTCGATAATCGGGAGAAATCCTCCGTCCCTCTCCACACCTAAGGAATTACGCCCGGCAACCGACGCCGCGGCGGTAGTGGTCCCCGTCCCGAGAAAGGGGTCCAATACAGTGTCCCCTAAAAGGGAGTACATGTTGATGAGCCGGTAAGCCAGAGAGAAGGGATAGGCCCCGCTTCTCTCCCTGCCCTTCCCCGCTCCTCCGGTTCCGGAAACTTTCTGCCGCTCCCCGGCAATTTTCCACACATCGGAGAACCAGGTGTTCCGTTCGGTCCAAAAGTAGGCGCTCTCCCGCCTTCTCTTTTTCTCCACCTCGGAGGTGAAGCTCCGCTTTCCCCCTTTCCGGAAGAGCAGAATATATTCGTGCTCCAAAGTCACATAGGCGCCGGGGGGAAGCATCCCCGAGCCCATAAATTTATTCGGCGCGTTGGTGGATTTTCTCCAAAATATCGGAGGCAGCACTTGAAAGCCCATGTTCTCGAAGGCGGCGACACACCGGGAATGGTTGGAGTAAAGTCTGAAATCCTCTCCAAGCCTGCGTGTGGCATCTCCGATATTGATACAGGCAATTCCGCCGGGAACAAGCAGACGGGCGCACTCCCTCCAGACGCGGTCCAGTACCAGGTGCATCTTCTCATACGCCTCAGACCCTTTCCCGGTTTCCAGAAGGGTCTCAATTTCCCCGTCCTGCTCCTGAAAAATCCGGTCCCACATGGAGATCATGGGATAAGGCGGGGAGGTAACAATGATGTGTACCGCCTCCTCCCCGGAGATTGGAATGATATCGGAGAGTGAAGAGGAATCCCCAAAAAGAACCCTATGAGTAGTTTCAGATATCATAGGACCTCGAATTCTTAAGGTCCCCCGATCCTGCAGGGCCCGTCTCTTCCATATAGCTGTCTACCCATTATCCTTCAGATATCCGCCGTTCACCACATTCTTAGGGCTTCCTTCTAAAAAGGCTTTTACATTTTCTACCGCCGTGTCCATAAGGCGAGCCCTAGCCTCGAAAGCGGCCCAGGCGATATGGGGAGTAATAATGACGTTCCGCGCGTAGAGGAGGGGGTTTTTCGGGTCCGGCGGCTCCTTGTGGGAGACCACATCCAGGGCAGCTCCGGCGATAACACCCTTGTTAAGGGCCTCCGCCAGCTCTTCGTCTTTTACCAATCCGCCCCGGGAGGCATTGATGAGAAAGGCTGTGGGTTTCATCAGGGAAATAGTTTGGGTATTTATCATCCCCTCAGTTTTATCGGTGAGGAGGGAGTTAAGGCTTACCACATCCGAGCGGGAGAGGAGCTCCTCCGTCCCCGCCCATTCAAATCCGGGATAATCCGGAGGGTCAACCTGGTGGGGATCCGAGGCGAGGACTTTCATGCCGAATCCGTGGGCCGCTCGGGCCACTCGTCTTCCGATTTTTCCGAACCCGATAATCCCCATGGTTTTTCTGTCCAGTTCTATAAGGGGATAGTCCCAGAAGGAGTAGTCCGGGTTTTTCGACCATCTCCCCCCCTTTACGGCATCGTCGTGGCGCTGCACATGATGGCACAACTCCAAAAGAAGAGCGAAGACCATCTGAGCCACCGTGGGGGTGCCGTAGGTGGGAACATTGGTAACGGGGATTCCCAGTTCCCCGGCGGTTTTTATGTCCGCCACATTGTAGCCGGTGGCGAGAAAACCGATGTACCGGGCCTTAGGAAGAGCCTTTAGGATCTCCCCGGTAAGAGGGGTTTTATTGGTAAAGATAATCTCCGCTCCCTCCGCCCGTTCCAGGACCTTGTCCTCCGGGGTCCTGTCATATACGGTTAAGTCTCCCAAGGCGGCAAGACCTTCCCAGCTTAAATCCCCCGGATTAAGGGCGTATCCGTCGAGTACCACTAATTTCATCACTTCCTCCTATAGCTCCTGCACTAAATATATTCCGGCCGCATGGGGGCGAAACACTCTACCAACTCCGCGTCTTCTAAAACCTCCGCGCCATGGGGTTCTTCCGGATCGAAAACATACGAATCCCCGGCTTCGGCGATGAAGGTATACCCCATCCCCCGGTTAAATCTAACCTTCCCGCTAATAATGTAGCCGTTCTGTACCGCCGGATGGTGATGCAGGGGAATCTTCGCCCCTTTTTTCATGGTAAAATGACACATCATCGCCTTTTCGTTGTACGCCAGGGTTGTCCGGAAAATCCCCTCCGGCCCTTCCTGGGCTTGTTTCTGTTTCGTGCCTGCGGATTCTACTCGCTCTTCTCTTCCTGTATTTCCCTTATTATCGTCCATATCTATTATCTCCCATTGCTTGATGTATTCTAAGGCAACCGGAAAGTTCTATCAAGCTTCGGGGCTGTACCGTTAAAATTCCATGAAAAAAAATAAAAATCTTGCTCTGGTTCATAGAAAGCGTATAATAGATAGAGATGCATGAAAAAAAGTTGGGTACAGTTGAGTTTCTCCTTATAAATGTTCCCGTACTGCTTTTCTGCCTCTGTGCCGGAGGAGGCTTGGCGGCCATCCTCAGTTCAGCCGGTACACGGCGAATCCCCGGCATTCTCTTCACCTGGTGGTCGCTCTCCGGGGCTGTCATGCTCTCCCTGGATTACCCTAATCGTGTAAAAACGTTCCAGAGGCTGCTTCGGATATCCCGAAGAGAAGACGGGCTTAAGAAGGTTAAGCACCTCTTCTCAGACACCCTCTGCGGATGGTGTATTTCTTTGGCTGTCTCCCGTAGGCTTCATGCGCGGGTATCATAATATCATTGGAGGAATCCATGAAAAGAGAATTCAAATTCGAGGGGTCCGGAGGTAAGTACTTCAGTCTCATTCTGGGGCAGGGACTTCTCACCCTAATCACTCTGGGGATCTACTTTCCCTGGGCTTTTATCAAGATCAGAAAGTACCTGCTGCAGCATCTGACCCTGGACAACAAGGGGTTCGATTTTACCGCCGAAGGGGGCAAGCTCTTCTCCCTCTTCCTGGTACAGGGGCTCCTTTCGGTTCTCACCCTGGGGATCTATGCCGCTTGGGCATTCGTAAAAATCCAGAAGTACATCTACTCCCACACTGTCTACGACGGGAAGTCTTTCGAGTTTACCGCGGAGGGAGGAAAGGTGTTCTCCCTCTACCTGGGTCAGGGTCTCCTCACCGTGATAACCCTGGGAATCTACTACCCCTGGGCCTTTGCGAAAGTCCTTAGCTACATCCTGGGAGAGTCAGTCTACGATACAAAGACTTTCGGATTTCACGGAAAGGGCGGGGAACTCTTCTCCCTCTTCCTAGGCCAGTGTCTCCTCACCATGATTACACTGGGAATCTACTACCCCTGGGCCTTTATCAAGGTCGCCACCTACATGGCCAGGAACATCACCTACGGTGAAGCTGAGGCCTTTGCCTTCGCAGCCGACGGGGGAAAGCTCTTCTCCCTTATGCTCAAGGGGATGCTCCTCTCAGCCATTACCTTGGGAATCTACTCCGCCTGGTTTCAGATGGAGCTTTACCGCTTCTACGCCGATGCCGCGTCTTTAGGACCGAAGGAAGCGTAAACAGTAAGACGGCAGTTCTCAACCGGACATAGCTGAGGGCTGCCGTTGTTTTTTACCATTACTTCCCGCTCCACAGTCTAACGGTAAACCGGTCATCCTCTTCAACAAGGTCCGGGGAGGTTCCGTTATGTTCCAGCATTCCCTTTATTATCTTCCGGGGCACCCCAAGACCTGTGGATTCGATATACTGGTAATCCCGGAGGACCTCTTTCAGCAGTTCGTTCCGGGAAGCTCGATACCCGGCGCGCATCTTCTCCACGGTAACCGTATTGGGAAGACGTCCGGGGGAGATTATTTCCATCCTGTTGGAATAAATAGACAGTTCAATATCTACAACGGTAATCGTGTAATCCCTATGGGCAATCGCGTTTACAATGGCTTCCCGGACAGCTTCAAGGGGATATTCCCATTTCTCGTGACGCCTTGCGTCCATTTCGATCCACGCGTCAATCGAGATGTTTCTCCGGACGAAATCCATAGCCTGTTCAATAATACCTCTTTCAAGAACATCTTCTTTTTCCGAGAACAGGCTCACTACCGGCCCATCGAAGTAAGTCCGTTCCTTCGCCGAGTAATCCTTCTCCTCTCCCGGGTAAGCGGCGGCACTGATCCCCGCTTGGGGGAGAAACCGTTTAGACTCTTTACCAAACAGAAGAAGGCCGCCAACACTGGGAATAACCTTGCCTCTGTCTTCCGTCATTAATTCTGTATTAACCAGAAGGCGCTGCCAGCTTTCAATATCATCAACATTGGGATACTCCTGTTTTCGGATATCCCTGAAGTAATTTATCAATCTCCTGCTATCGAGGCTTTCAAAGGTGCCGCCGGGTACGGGTTTTCTGTCATACTGCAGGCGCCCAGACTGCTGATACAGCCTCGCCTCTTCTTCATTCGTCGCGTCCCTGGTAGTTGTACCGACACGCACCTGGGTAACCCATGCGGAACCTCTTTTCGCCTTGTAGGGTTTATCAGGGCCATCCTCCGGTAGAGAAATAATACCCACCACTTTTCCGTCTTCCCATTCTACAATTTCCCAATAAGGTATTGTTGCAGGTCTAAGATGGACCCTGGCAGTTTCCATAACCCACTCTTCCGCCTTTTGAGCCGGTCTTGAAAGCCCGGATACACTTCCGTCCTCTTCTATACCAAGAAATATGTACCCGCCCTCAAGATTCAGAAGAGCTGCCATCTCTTTTGCTAATTTTTCCGGAAGGATATCGTCTCTTTTACATTCCACACCCGAGTTTTCTCCATTGCGAATTATTTCCTTCAATTCCGATGTGTTCAAATGAATCCCTCCTGACACTCAGGTTTTCTTTCTGCCAACGTAA
>CAYXSD010000017.1:23333-36353 GCA_964466335.1 uncultured Spirochaetales bacterium | reverse complement strand
GCGGACATCCTCCTTATAACCGGATATATTTCGGTGAAGACCCTGAAGCGGGTCGTCCGGTCCTACGAGCAGATGCCCGAACCCAAGTGGATTGTCGGATTCGGCTCCTGTCCGGTAAACGGCGGGATCTACTGGGACTCCTACGCCACCATAAACCATCTGGAGAAGTACATCCCTGTGGATTTGAGTATAGCCGGATGCATGCCCCGCCCCCAGGCGGTCTTGGACTCCTTTCTCACCCTCATGAAAATGATAGAGAAGGGCGAGGCCGTAGGCTATAAGAAGTACAAGCTCAACTACGACTGGTATAAGCGGAACCAGGATGAGGTCCTCTACAGAAAAGCTCCGGTTCTCACCACACCGGCAGAGATCAATACCGGAACTGAGGATTATAAAATCGCTTCGGGGGGATCGAAATGACAGCGGGAAAAGGTGCGGAAGCGGGTATATACAGCGGTCCCAAAAAGGCCCCGCAAGAACTGGCAGAGATGATCGAAGGACTGGCAAAAGGGGTGAAGGCAGCACCGAAGTACTCCAACCAGCTCGAGGTAACCGCGGAGGCCTCCCAGGCGGCGGGTCTCCTTACAGGGATAAAACAGCTCGGATTTGAGCACCTCTCCAACATTACCTGTGTGGACTGGATAATGCGTAATACCTTCGATGTTACCTACAACCTATGGTCCTATGGACACAGGGTGCACGCGGTGGTAAAGGTCAGCACCCCGAGAGACAATCCGAAGGTTCAGACCATCCACCATCTCTGGCCCCAGGCCCAGGTGTACGAGCAGGAGCTCCACGAGATGTTCGGGGTAGATTTTCCAGGAAACCCCAATCTGGGACCCCTCTTCCTGCACAACTGGCAGGACATACCGCCTTTGCGGAAGGACTTCGATACAGAACGCTACTCCCGGGAGGCCTACGGAATGTTGGATGACGAGGAGGGGGAAGCATGAACTACGATTACATTGAACTCACCGAACTGGCAAGAACAGACGAGTACGTTCAGTACGAACTCTTCTTTGGTCCAAACTTTCCGGGAATGCACGGAAACTTCGGCTACATCCTAGACGTGGCGGGGAGTACCATCGTAAAGGTCCGTCCCAATCCGGGCCTCCTCCACAGAGGTTTTGAAAAGCTTATGGAGCAGAAGCTCTGGTTCCAGAATCTCTCCCTCATTCCCAGGATCTGTGTACCCGACCCGGACCCCAACGAAGTTGCCTACTGTGCCGCCATAGAAAAGATTATGGGACTGGAAATCCCCGAGCGGGCCAAGTACATCCGCGCCATTACCCTGGAGATGTCGAGGTTAAGCTCCCTCCTCATGGGTATGGGAACGGTAGGCGGAATGATGGGTCTCTACACGGTAATGTACAGGATGATAGACGACCGCGACAGACTCTTAGACCTCTTCGAGTGGCTCACGGGAGCGAGGATATACCACATCTACAATGTTCCCGGAGGGGTAAGAAGGGACCTCCCCGAGGGTTGGACGGAAAAACTGGAGGAGACCCTGGACTACCTGGAGGGAAATCTCCCCGAGTGGGACCGGCTTCTCCTGGAAAATCCAGTGGTAGTAAAGCGGCTCACCGGGATCGGTACCCTGACCCCGGAGGAGGCGATAAACGGCGGAATTGTCGGCCCCTCTCTCAGGGCCACGGGAGTAAAGGCGGACGTCAGAATGGACGACCCCTACGCCGCCTACCCCTACTTGGATGTGGACATCCCGGTCACCGAGGGCGGAGACGCCCTGGCCCGGGCGGTGCAGGCAAGGAAAGAGTACGAGTACTCCATTACCCTGGTCCGCCGGGCGCTGAAGCAGCTCCCCGGGGGAGAGCACAAGGTGAAGCTGGGGAACCCCCTTAAATTCGTGGTCCCCCCCGGGGACGCCTACGCTCGGGTGGAGTCCTCCAAGGGGGAGTACGGCTACTACATTGTTTCCAACGGCGGGGTTAGGCCCTATCGGGTAAGTGTTAGGGGTCCCTCCCTGCCGGGAGGCTTAAGCCTCTGTCACCGACAGCTGCCGGGAATGCTCATTGACGATGTGGCCATCTGGATGGCCAGTTTGAGTATCTGTCCTCCCGATTTTGACCGATAGGAGCAAACGAAACATGTATGAGAGGATAGTAATAGTTTTCGGCATGCCGCTGCGCGGCAACCGAAACAACGAAAAATAGCCGTATCCGGCTATTTTCGTAATAGAGCATATTAATTAATAGAGGAGAGATCCTATGAGGAAATCGATATTTTCACCCTACGCCACCTGGAAGAACTTCCTGAAACAGCCCACCACCATCCGGTATCCCAAGGAAGACCTTAAGACCTTCGGAAAGCCGGGTCCTGCCCCCAGCTACCGGGGGATGCATGGCAATGACCTGGAGACCTGCGTCGGCTGCGGTACCTGCGAGGAAATCTGCCCCACCAGCGCCATAACCATGGTGGAAGGACCCAATACGGGGGAGGGAAAGAAGGGGGTAATTCCTAAAATCGATTACGGGCGCTGCTGTTTCTGCGGGTTCTGCGTGGATGTCTGCACCTCTTCTTCTCTTCAGATGTCCCGAGACTACATCTACACCCAGCCCGCGCCCCTGGACAAGGTGGGGATCGAAGAGGTGAAGTTTGTAAAGGACGCCTTCATTATAAAACCCGGGGAGGAACACCTGGACAATCCCGGGCACATAACCTCCGACGAGGATTCCTGGCTCGATCTGGAACGGGAGGAAATGGGGGAGCTCCCCCCGGAGGAGCGAATCTCCTCCTTTGTGGAGATGATAAAGGGCTTTTCCCGGGAGCAGGCCAAAGAGGAGGCCTCCCGTTGCGTGGAGTGTGAAATCTGTGTGGATACCTGTCCCGCCAATATGGAAATCCCCAAGTACATTCGGGCCATATGGGAAGGGGACGTTAAGAAAGCGGTGGACATTATGTACAATACCAATCCGCTGCCGGGAATATGCGGACGAATCTGCACCCACAAATGCGAGACGGTCTGCTCCATTTCCCACCGGGGAGAAGCGGTGGCTATCCGCTGGCTCAAGCGTTACGCTGTGGACCAGCTGGATGAGGAGAAGTACCGGGAGATAATGAAGAAGGAGATTGTTCCCAAGAACAAATCCGTGGCCGTTGTCGGCTCCGGTCCGGCTGGGCTTTCCGCCGCCTACTATCTTGCCGTGGCAGGATACAAGGTAACCGTCTTCGAGACTTTGGAGAGGGCGGGAGGCATGATGCGGGTGGGAGTCCCCAAGTACCGGCTCCCCCACGAGGCGATTGACCGGGACATTGAGCATATTATTTCCTTGGGGGTGGAGATTAGATGCAACACCCGTGTAGGGGAGGACATTTCCTTAGAGGAGCTTCATACATCTTTCGACGCGGTATTTATCTCCACTGGTCTGCACCTAGGAAGGGGCTTGAAGTTCGAAGCGGAAAAGCTTCCCTCGGTGGTACAGGCTATTACCTTCCTCCGGGATGTGGCTTTGGGAAAGGATGTTTCCGTACCGGAAGAGCTCATTGTTATCGGCGGGGGAAACGTGGCCATGGACGCCGCAAGGACCGCCGCCCGGCTCCAGAAGATGCGGTACGGGAAGGTGGGGGTGCATCTCTACAGTTTGGAGTCCCGGGATATTATCCCCTGCGATGAGGAGGAGTTCATCGAATCCCAGGAGGAGGGAGTAAAGGTGAACCCCGGCTGGGGACCTAAGGAGATCTTCACCGAAGGAGAGACCGAAGGAGAGAAGGTAAGGGGGATGAAGTTCGTCCGCTGTATCCGGGTCTTCAACGAGGAGGGGCGTTTTGCTCCCGAGTTCGACGAGGAAGATTCTCTCCATATCGACGGGGACATGGTCATAGAGGCAATAGGTCAGGCATCGGATATGGGGTATATTCCCGAGGAGACTATGAAGGACCTTACCCTTACTCCCCGGCGGCAGGTAGAGGTGGGTGAAAACGGTCAGACTTCCATTCCCTGGCTCTTCGCCGGCGGCGACATCGTCCACGGCCCCGACGCTATTCACGGAATAGCCGACGGCCATGCCGCTGCTAAAGGTATAGACGCATACCTTAAATAAGTCCAAATTTCCTATAGTAATTCTAATCATGAAAGTATTTTTGGACTTTCATGATTAGAATTGGTAAATTCCCTTGTATTTTCCTGAATTTTTATTAGAATTAGATCAGGCTGGTACGGGCCCCCTGGGCCCCGTACCACTTAACGATAATGATTATTGAATACGCCGCTTTCGAGGTTACTATGTTGAAAGCGGCTGATGTTGGTGCTGATGTGTAAAAATGTATACCGAGAGAGCTTAACAGATGGCTAAGGAAAAAGAGACCCTTCCGGAAGAGTTAATTACCAGCGAGATGGTAGAAAGTTTCATATCCGAAACTAACGATTTGGTGGACGATGTGGAAAATAATCTTCTTGAGATAGAAACAAATCCGGAGGACGATAAACTAATAGATGATTCTTTTCGCTCCATCCATACGGTGAAGGGGAATGCCGGTTTTTTTGGGTTTGCCGACATAGAACAGCACTGTATGGATATCGAGTCCGTTCTGGATACCATCCGTTCCAAGCGGCGAAAGGCGGACAACGAGGTGGTATCCTCTCTTCTTAAGGATATAGATGTCCTGAGGCAGCAGATTCAGAATGCCGGAAATAAAACTGAGACGGGAGGTCCTTCCACAGATGAAGTCTCTTCCTCTGATGCGCCGGCCCAGGCAGATGGAGGAGCAGAGGCAGTAGAGGGACAGAGGCCCGCGGAGAAGACGGAAACGGGAACGGCAGCGGCAGCGGAAGAAACTCCGGCGGAGGCCGGTGCCTCGGCAGGCGATAAACCGCCACCTGAACCCGACGCGGCGGGCCCCACGGAGGACCAACCCGAGGGGAGAGACGGAGAGGCGGCTTCTGATGGACCGGAAACCTCGGAACCGAGTCCCGCTGGCGGCGGAGAGGTGGAGAAAACCGCGGAGGACGCGGAGGAGGAGAGCGAAGCAGCAGAAGAAGAAAAAGCGGAGGAAGAGAAGGAGTATAAGCCCCTCGGCGATGTGCTGGTTGAACTGGGATACACTTCCAGGGAACAGATCGAAAAAGCCCTGGACGAACAGGGGAAGAAGTTGGGAGAACTCCTCTTAGAGGATGGGACTATTTCCAAGGAGGCCGTGGAAGAGGCCTTAAAGGTCCAAAAGAAACGGGGAGGAGAGCAGAAGCAGGACCAACTCTCCTCTTACAAAGTCCAGCGAAAGGATATAAGGGTGGATATGGAGAAGTTGGACAGGCTCTTCGATTTAATGGGGGAGCTTATTACCGCGGAGGCAATGGTGGTAAACCACCCGGAGCTGGAGAGCCTGGATAACATCGATAATTTCAGCAAATCCGCCTCGGAAATGTCCAAAATCACCCGGACCATGCAGGAAATTACCATGGGAATCAGGATGATCCCCCTGGATGGTCTTTTCAATAAGATGCGTCGCTTGGTACGGGACCTCTCTAGAAAATTTGACAAGGCCATTGACCTGGCTATTAGCGGTCAGGACACTGAAATGGACCGGAGCGTAATGGAGGAGATTTCAGACCCCCTGGTCCATATTATTCGAAACGCCATCGACCATGGAATTGAAGATCCGGAAGTGAGGGCCTCTAAGAAAAAACCAAAGGAGGGCCATATTGATCTTAACGCCCGATACGAGGGTAACGAAATATGGATCACAATAAAGGACGACGGAGCGGGACTGAACAAAGACAAAATTATTGCCAAAGCGGAAAAAAACGGTATCCTCCCCCCAAATTGGCAGGACATGCCCGACTCGGAGCTCTGGAAGCTCATTTTTCAACCCGGTTTCTCTACGGCGGATAAGGTCTCGGAGATATCCGGCAGAGGCGTGGGAATGGATGTGGTAAGGAGGAACATCGAGAAGCTTAGAGGCAAAATCGATGTTCACTCCGTCCTTAATGAGGGGAGCTCCATTATTCTCAAAATTCCACTTACCCTGGCTATTATAGATGCTATTCTCTTGAAAATTGGTGCACTGATGTACTCCATGCCCATTGGAGACGTGGTAGAATTTCAGAAGGCGGAGGAGCATCAGGTAACGAAAACCAGTTCAGGACAGGAGGTCCTGCGACTCCGGGAGGAACTTCTTCCCGTTATTAAACTGCACGAGTTTTTCAAGGTCAAAACGGAGAAAAGCGAGATCCAAGACGGCATTGTCATTGTTGCCCAAGCCGGCGGGAAAAAAGTCGCCCTGCTCTCCGATGAGATCGTAGGATATCGGCAAATTGTCATTAAGGCCCTCCCTGAAGTAATGGGAGAGCTCAGGGCAATTTCCGGATGCTCCATTCTCGGTGACGGAAGTGTGACCCTTATTATCGACACCGGGTCTCTGATAAGAGAAGTATTAGAATAAGACAAGGAGAAGTAGCATGAGTGAAGAGATAAAAGAAAAAAAACAGCAGGATGTTGAAGACGATATGTTCCTCGTAGATGAAGAGGACGAAAGTACTCAAGAGAACAAGTACCTTCTCTTTAATTTAGGAGATGAAGTATACGGTATTGGAATACAGCATGTGATTGGTATAGAAGAGATGCAGAAAATTACCGAAGTGCCGGATATGCCCGACTACATTAAAGGAGTTATTAACCTCAGGGGGAAGGTGATCCCGGTAATGGACCTAAGGCTCCGTTTTGGTATGGAGGAACGGGACTACGACGATAGGACCTGCATTATTATTGTTAATATAGAGAACACCTCCATCGGATTCATCGTGGACACCGTGGCGGAAGTACACGATATTATGCAGAAGGACATTGAACCGGCGCCCCATTTTAAAACGAAAACCGGTCATGAACAGTACATATCCGGTTTAGGAAAAATTGGCGAAGAGGTAAAGATCCTGTTAAATATCGAAAAGATCCTCTACAAGGAAGATATTGAAAATTTAGCGAGCAAGGTGGAGCAGTAATTGGACACTCAGGCATCTAACCTCTACACCACCGACGACTACAAGGTGGAAGGGATCATACAAATAACTGACTCGGAGTTCAAAAAGTTTGCGGAACTGGTATACTCCCTCTTCGGAATAAATCTGACGGATAAAAAGAAAGCCCTGGTACGGGGTAGACTCAATAAAATTATTAAGACCCATGGATACAAGAGCTTCGCCGAGTACTACGACGCTATAACCTCTGACACCTCCGGAAAGAGCCTTCTGGAACTGGTGGATAAAATATCCACTAACCACTCCTACTTCTTTCGAGAGAACGACCATTTCGATTTTTTGCTCTCCGCCGCTTTACCCGAAATAGCCCAGCGCGCGGCTGCCGAGAACGGCAGGGACGTAAAGATCTGGTGCGCCGGATGCGCCGCGGGAGAGGAGGCCTATACCCTGGCCATGATTCTTGTGGATTTCTTCGGAAAGGACTACTTCCGAAGAAAGAAACTTCTCTTAGCCACGGATATATCCCTCTCCGCGCTGAAGCAGGCGATAGAGGGGGTGTACACGGAAGAACGTGTGAGGATGGTCCCCGACAAGTATAGAAAACGCTACATAAGACCTACCCCCGAGGGGATGTACGCGGTAACAGAAGACCTTAAGGAGATCATTCTCTTTAAGCGGTTAAATTTTATGGACCAAGCCTTTCCCTTTAAGAACAAATTCGATCTTATTTTTTGTCGGAATGTAATGATCTACTTCGACAGTGAAACAAAGATGAAACTGGTGACAAAGTTTCATCGATACATGCAGGATGAGTCGTATCTCTTTATTGGACACTCCGAGACCCTTGGCAGGGGTTCCGGCTTGTTTCAGTATATCCAACCGGCACTGTACAAAAAAATTTGACCCTAGGATGACAGGATGGCAGGAAAAATTAAGGTACTAATTGTAGATGATTCAGCGTTAGTGAGGAATATTCTGTCTAAGGGTCTTGGGCGGGACCCGGGAATAGAGGTAGTCGGTACCGCCCCGGATGTCTACATCGCCCGGGACAAAATCGTATTAAAAAAGCCTGATGTTATTACATTGGACGTGGAAATGCCCAGGATGGACGGGGTAGAGTTTTTAAGGAGGCTTATGCCCCAGTATCCTGTGCCGACAGTCATGGTCTCAGCTATGACCGGCCCGGGTGCCAAGACAACCTTGGAGGCCCTGGAAAACGGCGCGCTGGATTTTGTTACAAAACCTACCTCCAGTTTCGGCGGGGGGCTGGAAGAAATGATGGAGGAGCTCATAGCCAAGGTCAAGACGGCCTCCAAAGTGGATGTGAGTGAGTGGAAAACTGGGAAGAAAGCTCCGGTAAAGCGCCCCCGCGAGATGCCTCGTGTCCTGGCAGGTTCCACGGATAAGGTCATAGCGATTGGTGCCTCCACCGGAGGTACCACTGCTATTAGAGATGTAATAACTCAATTCCCTGCGGATATGCCCGGTACGGTAATAGTTCAGCACATGCCGCCTAAGTTTACCAAGATGTTCGCGGACAAGCTCAATGAAACCACAAAGATTGAGGTAAAAGAGGCGGAAACAGGGGACAGGATTGTAACCGGAAGGGCCCTTATTGCCCCCGGCGGGTATCATATGAAGGTGGAACGTTCCGGAGGGACTTATTTGGTCCGCTGCTTCGAGGGAGAGAAGGTAAATGGTCATTGCCCATCGGTGGAGGTGCTCTTTAATTCGGTCGCCGAGCATGTCGGGCTGAATGCCCTCGGGGTAATGCTTACGGGAATGGGCAAGGACGGTGCCGATGCCATGCTCAAGATGCGGGAGACAGGAGCGAGGACTTTTGCTCAGGACGAGAAATCTTCTGTTGTCTTTGGGATGCCCGGAGAGGCCTGGAAAAACGGGGCCGCTGAGAGGCTTGTGAACGTGTATGATATTCCGGAAACATTAATTAACGCACTGAAGGAAATGAAATGATCCGTACTGACGTTGGAATTGGAGAATTCAAGGTTTCGAAAGATTCCGGGGATGTACTAAAAACCTATGCTCTTGGTTCTTGTGTGGCTGTTATTGCCTATGATACGCATACGAAGGTAGCCGGGCTTATCCATATAGCCCTGCCGGAATCAAAGATAAACCCGAAAAAGGCGGAGACACGGCCGGGGTTTTTTGCCGATACCGGTTTGCCCATTTTCTTGAAGGAAATGAAACAGAAGGGCGCAAACAGGAACAATACTTGGATCAAGATAGCAGGCGGATCAAATATTATGGATGAAGGAAAAACTTTCGATATCGGAAGAAGAAATACCATTGCTGTGAAACGGTATTTATGGAAGAATGGACTTGGAGCAATAAAAGAGGATGTGGGCGGGAATATCAGTCGTACCGTTTCCATTTCCGTTAATACCGGGGAAGTCATTATTTCTAATTCAAAGGAAAAATGGACGTTGTGAATAGGGAAAGGAGTGGACTATGGATTTTAACAATGTGTTGATTGTAGATGATTCCGCGACATCGCGTATGATAATAAAAAGATGCTTCGATATTGCGGGGTATCATGATATCCAGTACCATGAAGCGGAAGATGGACTAAAAGCAATATCTTTTTTGGAAGACAACAAGGTGGACCTTGTCCTAACAGATTTAAAAATGCCAAAGATGGACGGTAACACCTTCGTAAAAAAATTAAGGACCAAGGAAAGCACAAAAGACCTGCCTGTTATTGTTATTTCCAGTATGGGAAACGATGTTATGGAGAGTCAATTAGTTGAGGCAGGTGTAAAAGCCATAATCCGTAAGCCATTGAGTCCGGCAAAAGTGTTAGAGGTCTTAGGAGAGTTAAATGGATAAAGAGAAGGTTACCCAGGCGATGCACGAAGCAGTCCAGACGACCTTTATGGATATGGCTTTTCTGGACATTTTGCCTATGGAAGAGGAACCGGAAGAGATTACCTATAATCAGGTCATCCATATTTCCTTTTCTGAACCGGAATATGGAGATGTTACTCTTTATCTGCCTCTGGAATGTAAGAAGATGATTGTTGAAAATATTCACGGAGAGGATTGGGAGGCAGTTTCTTCCGACAGTATAGACGATTGTCTTTTGGAGCTGCTCAATGTGCTTGCGGGGAATTTTTTAAACAGTTACTCGGGGAAAGAAGTTTCTCATAATATGTCTTTTCCGGAGATGCTCTTCGATGAGGAGGATTTCCACAAAAAAGGCGACCATGTGGACCTCTACTACGACGCGGAAGGGGTGCCCTTTAGAATAACCGTCTATGTCCGATAAACCACCCCTGGAGGTTGAAAAGTCAAAAGAGATTGTCGATGGCGATATCCCCCTCTTTGAGGAACTACTTAAGGCCTTTGTAGAGAACAGTACTCTACAGTTGAATGAGATCGGTAACGCAATCCGCGGGGAGGATGCTGAAAAGGTGAGATTTTTCTCACATCAGTTAAAAAGTGCCTGTAAAAGCCTTGCCGCCGAGGAAGCCGCGGTAGTAGCTTATACGCTGGAGAGAAAGGGAATGAACGGCGACTGTAAAGACATGCCGGACCTTTTCGAGGAACTTATCCATCGGGTTAATGAAATTGGTTCCTACTATAAAACGGGACAATGGAAAGAGGATTTCATTATTTAGAGAGGCAATTGCGAATATAACAATTTTTGCAATTGCCGGTGTTTTTAGGAGGATTGCAGAATGGCTAAAGTAAAGGCTTTAGTGGTAGATGACGGCGCAATGAACAGAAGTTTTGTGAAAACCTATCTTACTACCCAGGGGTTTGAGGTGGAGACCGCGGACGACGGATTACAGGGATTGGAGAAGGCAAAAGCCGGTGAGTTCGATCTAGTATTCAGCGATGTGGAAATGCCCAATATGAACGGATTGGAATTCCTAAAAAATCTGAAAAGAATTGACAGCTATAAAAATGTACCGGTTATTATGCTTACTACCGTGGACAAGCAGGATGTTATGGACCGGGCGGACCGCTTAGGGGCGGCCTACTACATGGTGAAGCCCTTTAACGATGAAAAAATGGAAGAGGCATTAAAAAAAGTAGGATTAGGGTAATACAACATGTCCGATCCCGGAAATGATACCAGCGAGATCTTCGAGACCTTAGAAAATCTGGAACAGAGCATCATAGAGTATGAAGATTCTCTAAAGGAAGAGCAGGAGGACACCTCCCTCATCCATATTATTTTCCGCTACGCCCATAACTTAAAGAGCACCTTGGCTATGGCCCGGAAGGAACGCTCCTCCGAGCTTATTCACGCTGTGGAGAGTCGCTTTGACGGTATACGCGCGGGGAAGGAGAGGAGTTCTTCAGACCTGATCGATCGGTCCTTACGGGCCATCGATGTTATAAAACTCAACCTTGAACAGGATTTCGAAGACGAAGAGGAGCTTGCAAGCCTCAAGGAGGAGGTGGAGGCCTTAGAGGGCGCGGGAGCCGTCGGCGAGGAAGAAGCGAAGGTGGATTTTTCCCTTACTCCACAGCAGAGAAAAAAGGCGGAGGAAGCAGTCAAAGCGGGAAATGCCCTCTTTCAAATAGAAAAACTTATAACTTCGGATATCGATGAGAAAAGCTTCTTAGAACTCCCCATCTATCAGGATGTAGCAGAGGTAGGGGACTTGATTGCAGTATATCCACAGTATGAGGGCATAAATCGAAAGGGAGAGGAGACCACGGTGAAACTCCTTTTCTCCTCCGCCGAATCGGCGGACGAACTCTACTTTGCCATATTCGACCCCTTTAAAAAGGTAGTGCTCCCTGGTGAGGAGAAGGAAAAAAGTACGAAAGAACCACCGCCGGCCGAGGAAGGTGAAGGCACATCACCTCCAGAGATCAGTGGAACAACGACGGCCGCGCATACGGGTGCGGGGACCCAAACCAAAGGACCAAAGGCCTCAGACGCTGCTCTGGAAGAGGCTCTTACAGCCCCGCAAAAGATGAAGGGAAAAGGAAATCTTTCTATCCTCATTGTGGAGGACGATTTTGTGACCCGTCATTTGGAGGTCGGTCTTCTCTCCGCCTTCGGCGAGTGCGAAGTAGCGGTAAACGGGAAAGAGGCGCTAAAGGCATTTGAAGTGAAGATGATGAGCGGCACCCCCTACAATCTGGTCCTTCTCGACATTATGATTCCCGAAATCGACGGAATAGATGTTTTGCGAGGAATCAGGGAATTCGAGACGGAACAGGGAAATGTCGGCCTCGGGCGGACCCGGGTGGTAATCGTCTCCAACCGAAGGGACATGGAAACCATATCCCAGTCCTTCAGGGACCAATCCGATGCCTATATTATAAAACCGGTGACCCGAAAAAAGATGGAGAACCACCTTAGAAAATTAGGACTTCTGGATTAGGTATCCGGGGATTAGGCCTCGGGGTTTCCTTTAAGATCTATTTCATCGGCAACTTCCCGCATACCCATAATGGTGTCCTGAATAAGTTCGCCCAGCTCAATCCCCAGCAGTTCCGCGCCTCTTTCTATGATCGATCGGTCCACTCCCGCGGCGAAACGCTTATCCTTCCATTTTTTCTTTACCGATTTCGCCTTCATATCCATAACGGACTTCGAAGGACGTACCAGGGCGGTGGTGGTCACCAGACCGGTCAATTCATCTACGGCGTAAAGGGTCTTTTCCAGTAAGGTTTCCGGTTTTTCCTCGGTGCATATCTGCCAGCCATGGCTCACAATGGCGTGGATATACTCCTCCGGCCAGCCTCGCTCCTCCAAAATCTCTCTGGTTTTTACACAGTGCTGTTCCGGATACTTTTCGTAGTCCAGATCGTGGATAAGGCCGATACTCCCCCATTTTTCTTCGTCCTCTCCTGCTTTTCGGGCCATGTAGCGCATGACCCCCTCTACCGCAAGGGCATGTTTATAGAGGCTGTCTGATGTGTTGTACTCCTTAAATAGACTGAGGGCTTCTTCCCGTGTAGGTGTCTTGTGTTCCATAGTGTTTTCCATCCTCCCGGCCCTATTATTTCATAATACTAAAGGGAAGAAAAGTCACTAGGGCGCGGCAATTAAGGCTCTCCCAATCCGGTCCGCTATCCGTTTTTAGATGTCCGCTTTTAGATGT
>CAYXSD010000017.1:0-23233 GCA_964466335.1 uncultured Spirochaetales bacterium | reverse complement strand
TTTTAGATGTCCGCTTTTAGATGTTGAGGAAGAAAAGAAGACACGGTATATTTACGGGACGATTTTGGAGAAATGGATTAGCTAAAGGACTGGAAGGAGCCATGGAAGGACAACAAGCACGTGGATTTCGCTATAAAGATGTACATGCCGGTAAAGGCGTATGGCTTAAGGGGATTACCCACACCCACACTCTCTTTTCCGACGGAGGATGTACTCCCCGGGAAGTAGGAGAGCGGTATGCATCCCTGGGGTACGATTTTGTCTTTATTACCGACCACAATAGCTGGTTTCCCCCGAGAGGAGAAGATTATTCGGAAGCCGGGGCGGAAGTGCTGCTTCTGGACGGGGTGGAACTCGACTTTACTGATCCAAAGCTGGGATACTTTCATGTGGTGCTCCTCGGCTCGGAGGACCTCCGGGACTGGTACGATCCTTCTTGGGATATTAGCCGCTGTGTAAAGGAGTCCCGGGAGGCAGGGGTTTTTACAGTCCTTGCCCATCCACACTGGTGTCACAATGAACCAACGCATGTCCGAACCTTGCCTTTTTCGGCTCTTGAAATATATAACCATATTACTCAGATGATGAACGGGAAAGGGGATTCTTCTTACATCTGGGACCTGGAGTGGGAAGGGGACAATCAGCTCCACGGTCTGGCCGCCGATGACAGTCATTTTGTTTCCCGGCATCCGGAATATAACGGCGGCTGGATACATCTTTACGCTCCATCCAAAAGCCGAGAGGGCATCCTAGAGGCCCTGCGGACAGGTAGGTACTTTTCCTCCACAGGGGCAACCATATGTAACATTCAAGGACAGTACTCAGAAGATACCCTCGAGGTAAGTGTAGATATAGGGAAAGATGATGTTCTTCGGTGTATTGGCCCAAAGATGGAAGCGATTGTCCAAATCCCCGAATCGGCTTCATCAACCGCGGCTTCAGAATCTTCTCTCGTTACTGTTTCCGTTCCTTTGAGTTGGAAATACGCGAGAATAGAAGTGGTCGACCCCCATGGGAACATGGCATGGACAAACAACCTTTTTCTATAAAGGTGCATCCAAAAGCCTGAATTTTCAGATGTCATCATGGCTACCGCCCCGGGAATGGCCAGTCTTGGGAGGAGTTTTTTAACAGGCGTGTTCGCTAGCAGCTGGTTTCTCTGTTCTTTCCACACTTTATATACAGAACTGTATTGCCTCTTTCCTTTTAAGTCAATGTACTCCTATGCATCATTATGTTGTTGGCCAGATAAACGGCGTCCAAGCCCTTCAACCCTTTGATCTACAGTACGGGATACAGTTGGAACTGCACTACTGATAATACGCCGGACCATGTTCCAGAAATACAACCTGCTGATTCTCTTTCGTGTATGAGCGAATTTACCTTACCTTGACAGCTCTTAAAGAGGGGGTTTTAATAGAAGAGGGTGGATACTGAAGGAGGATAATCATGAAAAAACGTAGTTTAGGAAACACTGGACTGGAAGTAAGTATTGCCGGCTTCGGCGGCTTTCATTTAGTAGAGGTGCCCTCAAGGGAAACAGAGCGGCTTCTCCATGCCTATCTCGAAAGGGGCGGGAACTACATTGAAACTGCTGCCCAGTACGGTTCCGGCGCTTCAGAGGAAAAGATCGGACGGGCCGTTTCCAAGAGACGTTCCGATTTCTATCTGGCTACCAAGGTCTTGGAGCGGCGCAAATGGCCGGCCAAAAAGCAGATAGAGGAGAGCTTGCGACACCTTAAGACAGACCATGTGGACATTCTTTTTGCTCACGGTATTCAAACCATGGACCTCTTAGATGAGATTATGGCCGAGGATGGTGCCCTCCAGGCTATTATCGAGGCAAAGAAAGAGGGAAAAACCCGTTTTATCGGTATAACCGGACACGGCAGACAACCGGTAATTCTGGAGGCAATTAACCGGTACCCCTTCGATGTGTATATGACCGGGTATAACTATCTTGACCGTTTTAATTACCCCATTAATGAGGAAACACTCCTCCCTGATGCTGAAAAAAAGGGTATAGGCATCCTGGGGATGAAGGCCCTGGCGGACGGATATCTCTACCGCAACTACGAACAGGCAATTCGTTATACCTTAAGTCTCCCCATTCATTCCCTTGTACTGGGAATGAACAATATGGAGCAGTTCGAAAAAAACATGAAGGTAGTGGAGTCTTTTTCTCCAATGACAGAGGAAGAGAAGGCGGAGCTCTTTAGAACTGCTCCTGAGTTGGGAGATTACGTGTGCAGACTCTGCGGTAAGTGTGTCGAAGGTGGATTGGACCCCCAACAGGTTTTTCTTCTGGAGGGTCTCTACGACCGGCAGATGGACGACGGCAGACCCGGGGACCCTGCCCACTATGCCTTACGGGAGAGTCTGCGGTTCTGGTTCAAACAGAACGAAGAGGCAAAGGCGGAGTACGCGCGGCTGAAACAGAAGGTGGACCCACAGAAGGATTACACCCGTCTGAACAGTGTCTGTCCCTACGGAATAGATATAGACCGGAAACTCAAACTGGCCCACGCGAAACTCAGCGAAGAAGAGTACATCTTCTGACACTCACATGGTAAGATAGAAAGGGAGGGCTTCCTTTTTTAAAGCATAGACGTTATTCTTAATAATCTCCTCCATCCAATCTTTTTCGCTGTATGTATAGGGTTTCTTGTTCACCAGGATCAATTTCCCAAAGTGCGAGTAGTAATTGTATTCGTTAATAAACAGATAGCCGTCCCGGGCTTCCACAATATGGTAGTAGGTCTCTAGGGTGTCAAACCGCTCTTCCCGGGAACCGAACTGCTTAAACCATTCCCCGGCTTCCATACTACAATGCTAATTCTTTCTCGTTCCCCGCGCAAGTCTGCTATTGTTAAACTGTACTTCTGTGTACTGCTGTTAAAGGGTAAACAAATTTGATGTATTTTTCTATTTTACCTCATTTTTCAGCCATTAAATGCTGATTAGATTCCCGCCGTTGTTGAGATTTTGTTAGAAATAGGCTATTATATCGTTATGGGGACTTCTAAAAACGTACGTTTTTAGATATGCCATATGTGAGTGGGGGGACGTGGAAAAAAACGCTTACACTAATGACCTAATTTCTATTCTTTTCTGTAATAAACAGGACCCAACTCAAAAAGAAGAGGAGCTTGCTTCCCAACTATCCGGAGAGGAAAGTGGTTCCTATTCCGCCTTACTCTATCATCTCTGTACTCTCGAACTGTCTGAGGCAGAGGCAAAAGACGCTTGTTACGCAGCTCGGCAGCATATGGCTGACCTGGAAAAAAATCTCGGCAGAAAAATCGGATTTCGCGTTGCCCTGCTGGATTACTTGGTAAATATATATCCGCGGATGGAGTGTCCAAAGTTCATTGAAATGAAGGCCTACAGCGAGCTTTTAGACCAAACCGCACTGGACAGTTTAACGGGAATCTATAACAGAGGGTATTTTGAAAATCTTATTTTGAAGGAGATTAACCGGTCCGCCCGGTACGGTAATTTCTTTTCTATTCTTCTCCTGGATATTGATGATTTTAAAAAGGTCAATGATACCCTTGGGCATATGGCCGGTGACAGGGTCCTTCGGGATTTTGCCTCTCTTATGAAAGACCATCTCCGGGCTGAGGACATAGCTGCCAGATACGGCGGGGAAGAGTTTGTTATTATCCTGCCCCAGACCGATACGGAAGGGGCCAGGGGTTTTGGGCAAAGGCTCCTCAGAAAGAGTGGTGATCATCGGTATCCGGGAGATGTTTCCGTGACCTTCTCCGGCGGGGTCGCGACGTATCCGGATCACGGGTACTCCCGGGACGATCTTGTATATCTGGCGGACAAGGGGCTCTATGCCAGCAAGCTGGAAGGGAAGAACAGGATCAGCGTTGTAAACGAAGGGAGGAGGGATACCCTTCGGTACAAGGCGGGGGGGGAGTTTTTTCTCGCTCCCCAAAACCGAGAGAAAGCTGCCGCGTACATGCGGGATATTTCTGTTACCGGAATTGCCGGTACTACCATGGCCGACCTCGAATCGGGGGAAATTGTCTATTTAGAGGTGCAGGACCGGGACGAAGAGAGTACCTATGTCCTCACCGCCCAGGTAATGTGGATAGAGAGGAAACCCTCCGAGGAGATGGTCCTCTTTGGTGCCCGGTACAAAGATAATCACCGACAGACTGTTCGAAGGATCGTCACGCAGTATGTACCGGAAGAAAACACAGCCCCACAGAAAAGCAAAGAAGAGGAATAAAGCCTCCTATCTATGGACTTCAACGTTTCTTCCAAACGCATAATCCCTCCCGCCACACAGTACACCGATCTCACCAGCGATCACCGACCCTTGTTTACTGAGTTTTCATTAGACTTCAAAGAATAGGGTATCGACGGTACCTTGCGAATACGATTGATATAACAGTAAAAATCATTTATCCTAGCGTGCGTTTTGGTTAGTGTATCCTTGATTCTCCCGGTTATTTGAACGATAAATAAAGAGATACGTTGGGTATAGTTAGAAATTTGTAAGTCCATATAAAAAAGAGGTTTCCATGGCAGGCTTTTTTAAATCTTTGTTCAAGGGACTAAACGGTAAAATTCAACTAATTGTGGGGTCCATCCTCCTTATTGTGCTTCTGGTCCTCGGTGTTTCTGTTTATTACTCCGTCAGGGTAACCCTTTTGGAACGTTACAGGGAGGAGTTAAAGAATACCACCGATGTGATCTATCAAATGGCATCTATTTATATGGATAACACCGTTGAGGATTATCTAACTACCGTGGCTGAACGCACTCGGGAAATGGCGGCCTACTACTACGAAGAGTATAAGGAGGGGAATCTTACTCAGAATGAAGCCTATAACCGAGCAAAGGACCTCATTCTTGATCCTGAATACGGTAAAATTGGTACTACCGGATATCTGGCAGGGGTAAACAGCAAGGGGATTCTGGAGATCCATCCTAAATCGCCGGGTGCCGATGCCAGCGGATACGATTTTATGAAAAAGGCCACTTCCATGAAAAACGGGTATATTGAGTATGAGTGGAAAAACCCCGATGATGAGGAGGCCAGGGAAAAAGCGGGGGCTATGGCCTATTTTGAACCATGGGATATCATTATCTGGGTTTCTTCATATAAGAACGAGTTTAGTCACCTGATGAAGGTAGATGATTTCGCTGAAAGTATCAAATCTCTGACTATTGGGGATTCCGGATACGCCTTTATAATGAACAGCCGGGGTAAGCTTGTATCACACCCTACCCTGCAAGGAATTCGTCTCTTCGATAATCTTGACAAGAAAGGACGATACTACTTCCGGGAAATGATTGAAAAAGAAGAGGGCCATGTGGTGTATCCCGGCGAGAACCCTGGAAAAACTAAGGAGGGAAAGATGCGGATGGCCTACTACCGTCATCTTTCCGATATGGGATGGTATATCTTTTCCTCCGCCTCCATGGAAGAAGTCCGGGATACCCTGGCGGGAATTAGAACTATTTCCATTATTATAGGTCTGGTGGCCTTTTTATCGATGAATATTATCGTTACCATTCTCTTTCGTAAGCTTCTGAAACCCATAGCCAAAATGAAAGAGGTTTCCGACAGTGTAGCCCAGGGTAACCTTACCCGAAGGGTAAAAACGGATTCCAAGGATGAGATTGGAGAAATGTCGGGCCAGTTTAACGCCCTGATAGATAAGTTCGAACAGGTATTAAAGCGGACCAAGGAGAATAGCAGGGTCCTTTTAGGGGCCGTTCAGGACCTCTCTGTATCCTCCCAGGAGATCTCCAGCACATCCAATCAGCAGGCCGCTGCTGTAAAAGAAATAGTGAGCACCATGGAGGATTCGGATGAGTTATCCAAGAGCATAGCGGCGAAAATTGATGAAGTTACAAAAATCGCCTACAACACCAAGGAAGCGGTGGAAGGTGGGTTCACTATTATCAAACAGAGTTTGGACCGGATGAACGAAATAAAGGATGCTAATGCGGCCACTATAGAAGGTATCCGGTCTTTAGGCGAGAAGATTAACTCCATTTGGGATATTGTAAACATTATTAATGGCATAGCGGACCAAACCAAAATTATTGCCTTTAATGCTGAGTTGGAGGCTTCCGCGGCAGGAGAGGCGGGAAAGAATTTTCAGATTGTGGCGGGTGAAATCAGAAGGCTTGCGGACAGCACCGTTTCCTCCACTAATGAAATAAAAACCAAGATAAACGAAATCCAGCACTCTTCGGACAACCTTATTATTGCTTCGGAAGAGGGGACGGAAAAAGTTACCGCGGGTTGGCAGTTGTCCAACAATCTTCGGTCCGTCTTTGAGGACATCTTAAGCTCTTCGGAGATCTCCGCAAAATCCGCTGAGCAAATTGCTCTCTCAATTAATCAGCAGGTCTCCGCATTTGAGCAGATACTCCAGACTCTAAAGCAGATCTCCGAAGGGATAGATAATTTCGTGACCTCCACAAAATCCACTACCAAAGCAACGGAGGAAATGAAAAACATGGCCGATGTTCTTAACGGGGTAGTAGATGAATACACCATAAGTTGAGGAAGATTAATGGAGAACCAGGAACTTGTAAAAAAAATAAACGAAGAAGGTCAGGAAAACAAAGAAGAAGCTATGGAAGAAAAGATGGTGAAATTCCTTGTTTTCCGAATAGGAGAGAAGCAATACGCCCTTCACGCCGACCAGGTCAGGGAAATTGTCATGGACGTACCTCTTTTCTATGTACCTTTTGTTCCTCCCTATGTAAGCGGGTTTATCAATCGTCATGGTGAACCCTATACTGTCTTTGATGTACAGGTCCTCTTTGAGCAACAAGAACTGGAAGGGGAGACCTTCCTCATACTCAATTTGGATGATGATCAATTGGCCTTTCTTATTACCGACATTGTGGAAATCTGCAAAACGCCGGAGTCTGCCGTTCACTCCATAACCGCGGCGGATGAACACGAGGGGTATTTTTACGGTTCCATTACCTCCCGGGACATGGAAACGTTTATCTTAAATCTGGGGAACATTATTGGAAAGCTTGAAAACGATATCGAAGTCGGCTAACGTGCAAAGTGCCGATTTCCTGCTGCTTCGCCATTATCCCTTTGGGTTTCTTCTCAATCGCTCTCAGGTTGCCGGAAGTGCTTCCATTGAGAAGGTGCGGACCATAAAAAGCAGCATTCTCCACCTTAGATCTCTAATGGAGTACGAGGGAGAACTGCTTTTACTATACAATTTCGAAGAGTATCTTGCGAGGTTGTATAACCTGTCAGTAGATAAGGACCGCGGAAGGGAAGAGGATTACAACTCAGAACTTGCCCTTATTGTGAATATAGATTCCTTTTCCCCGCGCAGTAAAAAGATATACGAAAAGATCGCGGTAAGGGGGAGAGGCAGTCTCTCTTCCAAATTCATGGCTTTTCAGGTAAACGAAATGGCGGAAATGGTCCATCTTCCCATTGGGCATCTGAAGCCGCTTCCAAAGCTGTTAAGAAAAAGGCTCCTCAACCGGGGTATTTTTGCTGTTCATTTTCCGGAAACGGGAAGAATAAATTTTGTATGCGATATAGAAAAGCTCGTTTTTAATGCGATTATTAGAAAAGAGGATAATTAATGAAAGTACTTATTGTGGATGACAGCGCTCTAGTCCGTTCTATCTTAAAGCAAGTCCTCTCCCAAACTGAAGGTTTCAGCGTTGTGGGAGAAGCTTCCAATGGGGAAAAGGCTGTGGAAATGGCCGCGGAAATGAAGCCGGACCTGGTGATCATGGATATCAATATGCCGATTAAGACAGGGCTGGAAGCTACCGAAGAAATTATGAGAGATAACCCCCTCCCCATTGTGATTTTCTCTACCGAAGTTGAGGCAGAGGTGGGATTCAAGGCGGTGAGTCTCGGTGCGGTGGAGGTCATAAAGAAACCGGACATGACCCGTTTCAACGATCCTGAGTTCTTTAACACCTTTGTAGAGAAGTTAAAGAAGATCGGCGCCTCCGGCGCGCCGGTCCGTAGTGGAGGCGCCCGGGAAAGGGAGGTGCCGGCGCGAAAAGGGGAATACAGTATCTTGGTAATGGGTGCTTCCACCGGTGGGCCGCTGGCGGTAAAGGAAATCTTAAGCAATCTTCCCGCTTCTTTTCCGCTTGGAATAGCTTTGGTGCAGCATCTAGAGGAGGGCTTTGATGAGGGCTATGCCCAATGGTTGAATGATGCCTCTCCTCTCACCGTCCGACTTGCCCGGGAAAAAGACTTTCCCAATCCGGGAGAGGTCATTGTTGCTCCGGTGAATATTCATCTTGCCTGCAGGGACCGTAAGCTGTACTTGGAGGACATACCGAAGGTGCTTAACCAGAAACCAAGTGTGGACGTCCTCTTCACGACCGCGGCGAAGGAATTCGGCAATCGGGTTTTAGCAGTGCTCCTTACCGGTATGGGAAAAGACGGTGCGGCCGGATGCGCGAAAATAGTAGGTGCGGGGGGTACGACGGTTGTTCAGGATGAATCGACTTCAACAATTTTTGGAATGCCTAAGGCGGCAATAGAAGCCGGGGGAGCATCCGTCATACTCCCTCTAAAAGAGATCCCGAAGTATCTAATAACTATAACGGAGTAGTTGGTACGAACAGAATGAACGGTACCGAAATGAACAGCAGCGAAATAAACGGCAGCGAAATCGAAAAGATGTTCAAAGAGATCCTTGAATTTATTCAAAAAGAAACGGGGATATCCCTGCCGGAAACAAACTACACCTTAGTACGGAGCTTTATAGAGGAGCGCAGGGAGGAATTGTCTCTTTCTCAAGAGGACTATTTAAAACGATTAAAGCAGGATACCGAGGAACTTGCCAGATTTTTAGACGCCGTTACGATAAATGAAACCTACTTTTTCAGGGAGGAGAAGCATTTCAGGGTTTTGGAAAAGTTTGTATTTCCTCAGGTGTTTAATACCCACAAAAGGGAAGTGGGCATCTGGAGCGCCACCTGTTCTACCGGAGAGGAGGCAGTGTCTTTAGGCGCGATTGCTTTGGATTATTCCAGAAGAGCAGCAAAATTGGTGAAGGTCTTTGCCACCGACCTTAATCCCTTAGCCTTGTCTTTTTTTAAAAAAGGGATTTTTAAAAAGAACTCGTTTAGAAATGACGGCTTACCATATCATCACCTGGTCAAATCTCAGTTGGACAAGGATGGTTACACTCTGGTTGGGTCGGTAAAAGATATTATAACTATTACATATATCAACCTCTTTCGCGATGATTTCTCTTCGCTTCCGGAAGATCTGGATATTATTTTTTTTCGAAATACTCTTATCTACATGACAATGGAGATCCGGAATGCTATTCTTGATAAAATCGTGGAGAGAGCAGCCCCTGGCGGGTATATCTTTCTCTCCTCCTCCGAGATGCCCCTGATAAGTCATCCTGAACTTAAATTAGTGGAAAAAGAAGGAGTGTACTTCTTTAGAAAAAAGACGGAAGAAGAGAGAAAGCAGGGAATATCTTTCGACAGCAAGCTTATTGAAGTACTGGATGAAGAAAAACAGGTAATAACAAAAAAACCACGGTTAAGAGAAAAAGTGAAACCACCGACTTTGCCTGGGAAGGGGGATGGTAAAGCCTCCTCAGAGCAGCGGGTCCAGGTTGAACAGATATGTACATACGCGAATCAGAAATGCAATAATCGCCTTTTTACCAGGGAGAATGATCCGAATTATGAAGCCTCTGTTCTCTATCTGAAAGTCTTAGTCCAAATTAATGCCGGAAGGATGAACCAGGCTCTCTCAATTCTTGATGACGCGAAGAAGAAATACGGAGAGAACGAACTTCACGCTTTTCTCAAAGGATATGCCTACATGGTTTCGGAGAAACGCGAGGAAGCAGACCGCTGGTTTGTAAAGGCGCTGAGCATGGCTCCCTCCTTCTGGCCCGCTCGGTACTACCGGGCAATGATGGGGAGAGAAGTTAACCTAAGCCAGGCCTTAATAGATTTCGATAAAACCGCGGAGATAATCCGAAAATACATAAAGGAAGATAAATACACCTATCAGTTCCTTCTTGAGGGATTTAACGCGAAATATTTTCTTAACATCTGTACCAGGTGGATTGAAAAGCTAAAGGGAGTTTAGTATGGCGCTAAACAGAGAAGCCTTTATTGATAATTTTCTCGATGAATTGAATGAAAATATTCAGAAGGTAGATTCGTCTATATTGGTCTTGAAGAAAGACCCGGAGAATGAGGAAGAGCTAAACACCCTTCTTCGGTCACTTCATACGGTGAAGGGTTCTTCCCGTATGCTTAAATTCAACACTCTGGAAAAGATCGCCCATGGGCTCGAAAATGTTTTCAAAGGTATTAAAGACGGCCGCTACGGGATTGATAAACAGATTGTACAGCTCGTCTTTATTACTACGGACTACTTTAAGGAGGGAATACAGAGAATTAGGGAGACGAAGTCGGATGACCTTCCGGCCAACAAACTCTTAGCCGCTTATGAGAAAGCTTACGCGAACGAGCCTTTTTCTCTTGAGGAGTGTAAACTCCCGAAAAAGGAAGCTCCTGTAAAGGAAGCTCCTGTTTCAGCAGAGACTGCCTCGGAGGGTCAGCCCGGGCAGGCTGAGGGAGGCATTTCCTCTGAAGCGTACGATACCGGAAGGGCCGATCAGACGATCTCTGAGTATGAATCCATCCGGGTAAAGATAAGCAAGGTCGATACCATTATAAAGGGATTGAACAACCTCATTATTCGGCAGTTCCAGTTTAAAAAAGAGAACGATATGCTGGAGGAACTGGAAGACAGTTTCCGCAACTTTATGATGCTTAACCATGGGGATTCCGGCGGTGATGGGGAGGAACTCACCGAAGCGTTAAAGCTTATTCAGGGCATACGCAAAGGCTTTTCCGAGGAACTTACCCTTATGGAAAGGAGCACCTTCGATGTCCAAGAGGAAATCCTTAGTCTGCGAATGCTCCCCCTGGATCTGATCCTCGGCTCCATGGGGAAAATGGTGGAAGAGACGGCTATGGTGCTCAACAAGGAGATTGACTTGTCCATAAGCGGCTCTAATGTCCTTCTGGACAAGCTTATTCTGGAACGCCTTAACGATCCTATTATTCATATCGTTCGTAATTCCGTAGACCATGGTATAGAGACCCCCGAGGAGCGGGAGAAGCACGGCAAGCCAAGGGTGGGTAAGCTCGAGATAAAGTGCAGCAGCGAGAGCGGAAATATTATGATCCGCATAAAAGATGATGGAAGGGGAATAGATTACGAAAAGATAAGGCAGAAGGCCATTGCCGCCAATCCTATGCAGGAGGAAGAGATCCTCTCTATGGATGAATCGGCATTGAATTCCTTTATCTTCCAGTCCGGTTTCTCCACCAACAAAGCGGTGAACGACCTCTCCGGCAGAGGAGTGGGATTGGATATAGTCCGCTTCAATATTGAGAAAATAAAGGGCAAGATAACACTGAACAGCGAAAAGGGCACGGGAACTGAGTTTGTCTTAACTCTTCCCCTCTCCCTGGCCACTGTGGAAGGCTTTTTCGTCCGCGCTGGTGGAGAAAAGTTCCTTATTCCATCGAAATTTGTAAAGGAGATTATCATTGCCGAGGAAGAGCAAAAACTCGACCTTCTGCAGCGGAAGGCCATAAAATTAAGAAATAAGATCATTCCCATTTATTACTTGGCGGACCTCCTGGAGAGGGAACGGGCGGAAACCGGGGGGAAAATGTTTGTCATGGTGGTAGAATCCATGGGGGAAATGATAGGACTAGTAGTGGATTCGGTAATTCAATACGCTTCCCTGATATATAAACCGATCCCTCAAAACCTTTCCTCCCTCAAAATTATTCAGGGGATTGTGTTTGACGAAAGCTTTAATATTGTAAATATCTTTTATATTCCTGAAGTTGTGAAGAAGTGTAAGAGTATCCGGAATATCGAATCTAAAAAACGTTATTCCTCTAAGAAGAGAGAGTACAAACATGTTTTAGTAGTTGACGATTCTTACTCCACTAGAGAAATTGAACGCTCGATCTTGGAACTCGAACAGTACAATGTTGATACAGCGGTGGACGGAATTGACGGCCTAGAGAAGGTAAGGAATAAACATTTTAATCTTATTATTACCGATATCAACATGCCGAGGATGGACGGACTGACTTTTGTTGAAAATTTGCGCCGGGAAGAGCAGTTTAAGAAAATCCCCATAATTGTTGTCTCTTCGGAGAAGAACGAGGCGGTCAAAGACAGTTTTGTGAAAGCCGGGGCCAATTCATACATTGATAAAACCGATTTTGATCGTGGGAATTTGCTTCAGGAAGTGAAGAACCTTATAGGGTAATGGAATATGGCAGATAAGAAGAAAGTGCTCCTTGTAGATGACTCGGAACTAGTAGCAGGAATGCTTACCTCCGTTTTAGAGGAGGCGGGATACGAAGTGCACCGAGCGAAAAACGGGGTAGAAGGAGTCGAAAAGGCATATAAAATCATCCCGGACCTCATTATTATGGATGTGGAAATGCCCCTTATGCAGGGATACCAGGCAAGCCGGCTCTTGAAGCACCGGCGGGGGGTTAAGGATATTCCCATTATTATGCATACGAGCCTTTCCGAGGACCGGGACAAGTACTGGGCACTAAGCTCCGGTGTGGACGCTTTCGCCAACAAGGATTTCGATAACCTGGAGAGATTGCTCGACCAGGTCCAATACCTTATCGATCATGATCCCTATGACGAAACAGTCATAGCTGAAGACGCCGAAGGAATGGATAAAAACCGGATCTTTGAAATGATGGGGACCCTCTTCGACAAACAGTTATTTCAATCCACCATGATTAATATTTTGGGAGAAGTGGGACGAAGCATTGGCTCCTTGTCCATAACCGCGGTGAAAATCCTCGAACTTCTAACCAAAGTCTGCGATGTTCATGTGAGTGTGCTCCTCTTAAAAGACCAGAACAACGCCGCGGCCTACATCTGGCCGGGGGAGGATGTGTTTCAGCAAGATGTGGATGATTTTTACGAGGTCTGCCTGGGAGATTTCTATTCCCACTTCCCTGACCTGGACCTCGATTCCGCGAAAAAACAGATCTTCAACATTTCCGACCGGAACAACTTCGATAAGGTCCGTCTGGACAAGAAGAAGATCAGTTCCTATACCGTTTTCGAGTTGAAAGGGAAGGGAGCGACTGTTTTCGGGACGCTCCACGTGGGAAATCTTTCCAACAATTACTTTTCTGATACCATAAACGACAATATCCGTGTGTTTACCGATGGGGCCGGAATTATTCTCGAGAATTCCCTTCTCTTTACCCAGGTAAATGTTATGCAGGACAAAATTAAAAATGTCTTTGCGAAATTTGTTCCCCAGGAAATTATCAGTGACCTTATAGAGAAACAATCGGATGAGGACCTGATGGTAGGAGAGAAACGAGAAGTGGTGGTCCTCTTCTCGGATATCCGCTCTTTTACTCAGATATCGGAGAATAATACCGCCGAAGCGGTAGTATCCTTTTTAAACACCTACTTCAACAAAATGGTAACCGCCATAAAATCCGAAGGAGGAACAATAGATAAATTTATAGGGGACGCTATCCTCGCGATCTTCGGGGCGCCGAAAAGCTACGAGGATAATGCGGCCCGAGCGGTACGAGCCGCCCAAAAAATGATCGAGATCCTCCCTAAGATATCCACGGAAGGATTGAATTTACCCGAAGAGGGATTTACCATCGGAATCGGGATCCATGAGGGGAACGCCATTGTGGGTAATATTGGTTCTTCCGATAAATTCGACTATACGGTTATCGGGGATACTGTCAATCTGGCCTCCCGCTTGGAAGGCCTTACCAAAATCTACAAAAAGTACGTTATCCTCTCGGAAGAGGTTAAGAATAAGGTGGAGGAGGTCGCTCCTCTTCGTGAAGTGGACCGGGTGAAAGTAAAGGGAAAGACAAAGGCAACCAGTATTTTTACTGTGGAGAATGATGAACGCTTCTTTGCACCGGAGTTTTTAAAGGCCTATCGGGACGGTTTAAGACTCTACAAAATGGGAAACTGGAATACCGCGGAGGAGTATTTTACCACCGCCTTGAAAAAGGTCCCGGAGGACTATATATCAAAGATGTTTATTAAACGGTGCAGAGATTTTAAAGAGAACCCCCCTGCCAACTGGGACGGGGCCATAACATTAACGAGTAAGTAATTTCTGGAGGAATACAAGTAATGTCCGTACTTTCAAAAATAATCGATGTAGACAAAGAGAAGTGTGTGAACTGCCACGCCTGTATCGGGGTATGCCCGGTAAAATACTGCAACGACGGGTCCGGAGACCACGTCATCGTAAATCAGGACCTCTGTATCGGCTGTGGTTCCTGCCTTACCGCCTGCACCCACGAGGCCCGGAAAGGAGTAGATGATTTCTCTCTCTTCTTGGAGGCCCTTCAGAAAGGAGAAAAGCTGATAGCGATTATGGCCCCGGCGGCGGCGGCAAACTTCCCTGAAAAGTACCATCATCTCATTGGGTGGCTTCACAATATCGGGGTCTCTGCTGTATTCGATGTGAGTTTTGGAGCGGAGTTGACCATTAAGTCTTACTACGAATACGTAAAGAAGGCCAGACCCCAGACGGTTATTTCCCAGCCCTGTCCCGCTATTGTAACCTACATTGAGATTTACCAGCCCGAACTCTTGCCCTACCTCGCGCCGGCGGACAGTCCCATGCTTCACACCCTTAAAATGGTGAAGGAGTACTACCCGGAGTACAGCGCTTACAAGACAGCTGTAATTTCTCCCTGTTTTGCCAAGCGCAGAGAGTTCGATGAAACCGGCATGGGGGACTATAATCTGACCTACATCAGTATCGATGAGTACCTAAAGGAGAATACCATTAATCTCCTCACCTATCCCAAGGAGGATTTTGCCAACAGAGCCGCGGAACGGGCGGCGCTCTTTTCCACTCCCGGCGGGCTCATGCGGACCATGGAGAGGGAGAGCGAAGAAGTGGCCAAGGCAACGAGGAAGATCGAAGGGCCGGAGATAATGTACGAATATCTGAAAGACCTCCCTCAGGTTATCCAGGAGGGGAAGGCGCCCCTGGTGGTAGACTGTCTGAATTGTGAGAAGGGCTGCAACGGCGGGACCGGGACCTTAAGTAAGGAAAAGGCGATAGATGAGATCGAATGGCTCGTGGAAGAGCGAAGCAATGAAATGATAAGGAAGTATAAACGAGGCCTTATGGCGAGACTCTTTCCCCGTTGGAAGGTCCGTCGAGCGGTGAACCGGTACTGGAAACCCGGCCTTTACGATCGCCACTATCGAGACCTCTCCTCCACCTACGGAATTAAGACCCCCAATAAAGAGGAATTGGACCGTGTTTACGAACGCTTAAAGAAGGAAAAGCCGGAGGACCATCTTAACTGCGGTGCCTGCGGGTACGGTTCATGCGAGGGTATGGCAATTGCCATCTTTAACGGGCTTAATAAGGAGGAGAACTGTTTTCACTACGAGCGTCACAATCGCCATGACTTAGCGTCAAGCCTCTCGAGGAGGCTTAAGGAGTCTACGGGCATTCTGACTCAGTTTGTGAATACTCTCTCCGAGGGGGCCGCGGAGGGGGACGGCTTGGAGACCTTGAGCATCCAAGGAATTGCCGAGATCGCGGAAAAAACCGAGGATTTTGTTAATTCCGGTGTGGATTATATTGAACAGTCCCTGGGAAAAATGTCGGATATTCAGGAAACCAGCGTTGATACTATAGGGGGGATAAAGAACCTCGGCGACCAGATAAAAAGCATTTGGGATATTCTGGGGATCATAAACTCTGTTGCTTCACAGACGAAGATCATAGCCTTTAACGCTGAACTGGAAGCTTCTGCTGCCGGAGAAAAAGGAAAAAATTTCGAGATTGTAGCTTCAGAAATTCGTCGGCTGGCGGATAATACGGTCCTCTCTACCCAGGAAATAAAGGAAAAAATAAATGAAATTCAACGGGCCTCTAATAATCTTATTCTTGCCGGGGAAGAAGAAGCCGAAAGAATAACGGAAGGGTGGGAGCTATCCAAAAAGATCCAGGAGATCTTTAGCGACCTTCACAGCTTTACCGAAACCTCTAACGCAAAGATTCAGAAATCCACGGACCGGCAGATAGAATTCTTCCACTCTGTCTTAAAGGACTTAAGGGACCTCTCAGAAGAAATTGACACCTTCAACGCCTAGACTAGACTAGACTAGACTATACACAGACGTTTTAGGCGTATTCGTCTACCCTGTAACCCTTATCCGGTTCAGTCGCGGTCCCGGATTCGGGGTTTTTATTGGTTTCTGTCTCTTCGGGCCGATTTGCTTCGGTCCTCTGCTGCTCCTGGGAAGCTCTTGTTGCTTCCGCCTGCTCTGGTTCCTCCTCTCTTGGGGGGGGTGGAGCGGGATGGAGCAATGTAAGGTCATGCACTCTCATGTATCCCACCTCCTCTAAGGCTAGTATACTATAGTAAGGGTACAAAAGCAAATTTAATGCTTGACAAGTCGAGGACAAGTCGGGTGCTTGAATCGGGTGCTGGAGAATCATGGCCTTATGTTCGAAACGCACCAGTCCATGATATCTCTGGAAATGCTTCCTTTGGGAGGAATATTCGGCAGGGAATCCAGGGAGAACCACTGGGCGTGGGTTATTTCTTCACCGTCCACCCGGATTTCTCCCCCGCTGTAATCGCAGACAAATCCAACCATCAGGGAATGGGGAAAAGGCCAGGTCTGACTGCCAACGTAACGAATTTTGTCCACTTCGACCCCCACCTCCTCTAAGACTTCTCTATGGAGGCAGTCCTCCAAACTCTCTCCGGGTTCTACAAATCCCGCAATGAGACTGTACCTTCCCTGGGGAAACTTTTGGTTGTGGCCTAAGAGGATTTCTCTTCCCTTTAGGATCGCCGTAATAATTGCCGGTGAGACCGGAGGGTAGGACCAGAGGTTGCAGACGGGGCAGTAGAAGGAATGTTCCTTTTCCGAGGCGGCAAGCGGCTTTCCGCAGGAGCCGCAGTAGGAGCTCCGTCTAAGCCAATGGGCGAGCTGATAGCCCCGGCTTACCGCGGAAAACCCGGCCGGGGGGAGGGTCCCCGCCAGTGTGCGGATGGGAACGGTGGTGTACCCCCTTGGAGGATTACGTAAATCGAAATAGAGGGCGAAACATGGCACCCCATCAAGAGAACCAATGAAGAAAAGGTCCCCGCTCTCGGCCCATATTGAAATCTCATCTGCCGAAAGGGAGGGAATGAGTAGTTCTTCCCCCTTCTTCTCTACGAGGATGGACAGGGAATCAACACAATAGAGATTGCAGGTCCCCTGGGGGGACTGAGAATTGGAGAATTCAGGCTGAAACCGGGACATAACGATGCCATTCTACAGGGAGCTGCCTATTTAGGCAACAACATCAACAAGGATTGCTTGTGTGTCAAAGCGTATGTGGAATAGAGGCGAAGCGTTCTAAGCCGCTACTTCTTAAGACTGTCCTGGAAGTTCCGCCAGGCCTCCTCCTGTTCCTTCCTGGAATAGGGGCGTTTTTGTTTTATGATTTTGGGGCCTGTTTTTGTTTTATTACTCTGTTTCCCCGGTGCAAGGACCTTTTTCCTTCTCTCTGCCGACGTATAGGTCCGTTCTCCAGGCTCTCTATCCAGGCGTTTGACCCCGATTTGGGGGGGGATGGCAAGTTCGTGGTACTTCTCTCGATAGATTTTATACTTACCCGTAATCTTCATCCAAATCTGTCTGAGAATGGAGAGATCGGCAAAAGCACGGTTAAACAGTTCTTCTGCGTCCAGGTTGAACACCACCACCAAATTCTTGTACTCCATGGTGTTTGGTTTAAAATATCTCTCTAAAATGGTGCGAACATCCTCTATATTTGCGTTTATGTTCTTTAATTTAGCCGAGTGTATTATTGCCTCCGCCAGGACCCGGGGATGGAGAAAGAGATTATGAAGAAAAGAGTACTGGCCCTGTACTCTCCGTCTTAAGTCGGCCTGGAAATTTTCCATGCTGAAAAAAATGCTAATATTCTCCCGATTGTTGCTGCGGATAATATACTTCATGATATTGGTATATTCTTCTTTCATCTCCACCATGGCATCGATAAAACGGTCCACAAAAAGAGGATAGATGTTGTCCCGGTGGACATAGGCCTCTTCGGTGCGAAAAACCAGGGGAAGCTGGGTCTTTTCCTTTGTAGTGGTATACTTTTCATTGAATTCGGCTTCGAAGGCCTTGAAATTCTTCTTATAAGACTCTTTTAGGTCTTTGGTGAGAATTTCGTACTCTTCCGCGTCCACGTATCGTTTGGCATGGCCCTTTATTCGTTTGACCAGCTCCTCCATATCCTGGGTTCGCTGCTGTTCCTCTTTCTTTTGACGCTTTTTCTCTTCGATCTGACTGTTCAAATAATGATAGAGGATGTGAGCGGAGATAAAGAGGGAAGAATCCACATGCAGTTTTACCGCGTTTTCAAAAGCATCTATGTTGGAGAGGATGGTGGAAGATATGTCCAGCCAGGTTGAAGGTGTAGAAGTCCCTACTTGCTGTTTTATTTCATTTAGATTGGTATTCTTCACCCGGGCAATTACCCCAATAAGGTCCGGATTTTTGAGGTAGTATCGCACCTTTTTCATAGCCAGCTGGATCACCGTTTTCACCGTCCCGGAGGGGATAAGGAGCTTCTCTTCCCCGTAACCGGGAAAGGTGTAGATTATCCGCTCCTGGAACGCCTTTTTCTCGTCAGCAGCGAAAAGTTTGTTTTTTTCCAGGTATTCCGTCATGCTCTCAGGAATGGCGTAACCAAGTTCGCCAAGCTGTTTTACCGTTGGAAAGGGACGGAGAATATCCTCCTGTAGATCTCGCCACTCTTCCTGGAGGAGGTAGAAGAAGAAGAAAAAATCGAGTTTAGAGGTAAGAATAATGGAAGACTTGCTCCGGCCTTCCTCGGTTACCTTTGTGGTGATCAGTCCGTATCCCTTCTGTTTCAAAATGAGGAATATTTTGTCCAGTTCACCCTTTACGTTTTTTACGGTCTGTCCCGGCGAGGATATAAATTGCTGATAATCTATCCTCGGGCTCCAGCGATTACAGAGATTATGAAAGATGCTCCTCTGGTTTGGGGAGAAATTCCCTAGTTGAGAGAGAAATTCGTCCCGGGATTTCACGTCATACTGTACGTATTCCGGGGTGTGTTCCGAATTTGACTCATCCGGGGAGGAAGTGGAGGCTTGTTGTTCTTTAAATTCGTCCGTCATATCGATGTTTGGATTATACTCGTATAAAGTATAGCAGCAAATTCTCTATTTCGCAATAATGTGATTTTTAATGCAGCAATTTTAAAAGTAAAAGTCTTTCAGACTTTTACTTTTAAAATTTGCCTCAAACGCTTTGAATAATGAACAAATTTAAACAAATTGAGGGCCAGTTCTAATTTTGGAAGGCTTTTTGACTTCCAAAATTAGAACTGCTGTTTTTAATGGCCCCTATTGAATTGTAGGAAAGGAAGAATTACCATTGATATCATTACAGGAATGTCTGTAAGAGATTAGTGTATGGAACGACCTAGTATGGATTTACCTGAGCGAAAAAAGTCCCTGCCCTTTCCCCCCATTCCCAAGGAATATCTGCGGAAATGGCATCGTCTCCTGGGAATGATAAAAAATTTAGCCTCCATTCCGGCAATTGTCGTTACGAGGATAGAGGAGGCGCAGGTAAAGAACCTTGTCTCTACCTCCGACAGGGAGGAACTAGTTGCGGAAAGCACCGTCGCTCTGGAGAAATCCCTCTGCAGAAAGGTTTTGGAATCCAAAAAGGCGGTCTTTTTCCCCGGTAATGCCGGTATTCCCTCCTATTCCGGTTATCCCCTTTTCTTGCCCAATGGAGAGATTTTCGGAACGGTTTGCCTGTTTGATGTGGAGAAATCCTCCCAGGATGATCTTGTAAAGGAAATTACCTGGTTCATTGAGGAAGACCTTGCTCAACTTGCCAAAAGGCATGACCTGGAGAACTATGAAAGAGTTATACAGGCAGTCCACGATCCTGTTTCTATTGTAGATAGGGACCTGAAGTACGTAGTAGTAAATCGGGCCTACGAAGAACACTTCGGCGTGAAACAGAAGGATTTTTTGGGTACCCCCGTGGAGTGGTACTTTCCTCCCGAAGATTATGTAGGGATAGTAAAACCATATATGAAGCTCTGTCTTCAAGGTGAGACGGTAACCTATGAAGCTTGGATAACCTTTGCCGGTTCCCGCCGGTTTATGGATGTGACCTATTATCCTCTCTATCAGGCAGGAGAGGTAGAGGGTGTGGTGGTAACCGCCAGGGACATGACCTCCATAAAAAAAATAGAGGATTCTCTTTCTGAGGCGGAAAATGATATAGCCTATTCTCTAGGTTCTTCGGAGGACGTGGTAATTATTGTCGGGAGGGACTTCGTCGTGCAGGAAGTTAACGAAGCAGGATTGGAACTGTTCATGAAGGATCGAAAAGATGTGGTGGGGGAAAAGTGCTACCGGTTACTTCACGGAAACGACTACCCCGCCCGTCACTGTCCGGTCTTAAAGGCCCTTATAAGCGGTACAGAAGAGGTAATGGAACGGTACGAACCACTGTTTGATTCCTATTACTCAATAAAATGCACACCCGTTAAAGACGCGTACGGAAAGATAGAGAAATTCATTCATGTTATAAAAGATGTGAGTGAAAAAGCGGAACCCCAGAGGGCGCTGGCCCTCTCGGAGGCGAATTTGAGGGCAATACTCAATACCACTTTTGTGTCTTATATTTTGCTGGATGTGGAGTGGCGAATTACTGAATTCAACCCTATAGCCGGTATGAGGATGCTGGAGATTACCGGGTTTATTCTAGAGAAAGGAAAAAAGATACTCGACTATATTCCGGCTGCACTAAAAACTAGTTTTAGAAACTATCTCTCCAGCGCTGTAGCAGGTGTCCCCTTAAAGACGGAACGAGGATTTGAAACCAGCAGCGGCAGCCAACAGTGGTATGAATTTGATTTTATCCCGGTACAGAAAAAGGGGCAGGAGATTTCGGGGGTGGTTATTTCAGCGGCGGACATTACTGATCGTAAACTCAAAAAAGATCCGGAGTGATAAGAGGGAGTATTTGCATTTCTTAGCCTCCTCGGATACAATAACGCTGAATAAAGCGAAGAAGTGGAAAAGAAAGCAAAACGGAAGAAAGTAGTCCTATTAGGACTTCCAAATACAGGAAAAACAAGCCTCTTTAACAGCCTGACCCAACAGTACGGTGTGGTGGCAAATTATCCTCATACCACCATTGAGATCCAGCGGGGAGAGACGAGTATACAGGGAGAACCATGGGAGGTTATAGATACTCCCGGGCTTCACTCCCTCTATATTCACTCTGAAGAGGAACTTCTCCTCCGTAAGGTCATTCTGGAAGAACGGCCGGATATGATTATCCAATGTGTGGACTTAGACCGAATTAAGCAGTCCCTCTTTCTTACCGCAGACCTGGCAGAGCTGCACGTCCCTTTAGTCTTAGCCCTGAATGATATAAGCGAAACCGTACGCTCCGGAAAGCAGATCCTTTATTGGAAACTCGAGGAGATGACCGGATTGCCGGTGGTGGAAACGAAGCAGCAGGGCCGAAAGGACGCGTCAGCCATAAAGAAGGCCTTAGTTCGCGCTGGTGTACCGGAGACGGGCACGGAGTATCCCAATTCCTTCGAAGAGGTACTGAAAGACCTGGAGAAAGAAATCTCAAGAACGGAGGAAGAGGTCCCCTACACACGAAAGCTCGCTCTTCTTATGCTTCAGAAGGACCCTTACATTTTCACCGACACTAAGTGGCTGCCTTCCCGGGAGGTCCTAAAGAGGTGCGAGGCAGGAGTGGATGAGTTTCTACGGGATTTCGGGGGGAGCGTTCATAGGGGAAGAAGGATTGCCGAATCTCTCGCTGCTATGAGCAGGCATCCTATTTACGGAATCCCGCTTTTAATAGGGTTTTTAGCGGGAAGCTTTTTTTTGGTTGTAGAGGTAGCCGGTTTCCTCGAGGGGCTTCTCTCCGGATATCTCTTTGATCCTATTACCCAGTGGCTTCAGGGGGTGCTTCCCCCAGGGTCAGTGCAGGGGTTTTTCATTGGCGAGTATGGTATCCTTACTCTGGGGGTCTTTAGTGCTTTGGGGACTGTATTGCCTATTCTTTCGGTGTTCTTTCTCCTTTTCGGATTTTTAGAAGATGTGGGGTACCTGCCCAATCTGGGAATCCTCATCCGCCGAGGATTGAAGGGCTTGGGGCTAACAGGGAAGTCTATTATGCCTTTGGTATTGGGATTCGGATGCAAGACTATGGCCACCCTTACCGCCCGGTCTATTCCATCGAAGAAGGAAAAATTTATTGCTATTTTCCTTATAGCTTTCGCGGTCCCCTGTTCCGCCCAGCTTGGATTGAATATGGCTATTCTGGGAAAGGCGGGTATCGGGGCCTTTTTTATTGCGATTGCTTTTCTGCTTCTTGTCGAAATCGGTGCAGGGAGCATTTTAAACAGAGTTATTCACGAGGACCAGAAGACCAATTTTCTTCAGGAGCTTCCCCGCTTTAAAATGCCGAACCTTCAGTTTCTTCTTAAGAAAACCGGGTACCGAATGCTCTGGTTTTTAAAAGAATCCCTTCTCATTTTTGTAATTGCAGCGGCGGTCCTCTTCTTTCTTGACCTCTTGCATGTGCTGCTATGGGTACAGAACGACTTATCCACGATGTCTTAGGCGGAGATTATGAGACCGGGGCATGTGAGTTTGAGCACATCATCGATATAGGTCTAGTAAACTCCATTTGCACCATGCTTGGCCACCCCAGGGAATGTCCCCACGGGCTCCCCATTCCGGAAGGAGAGTGCTGCAGACAGTCCGCCGACGCGGTGCGCCGTGCCGTAGTACCCCTTACCAGTTTGGAAATAGGACAGTCCGCGAAAATCGCCTATGTTTACTCTAAAAGCGATCAGCAACTCCACATAATCGAGGGTATGCAGATAAAGCCGGGGGTCATTATCCGTCTTCATCAGAAATTCCCCACCTTCGTGGTAGAGGTGGAGGATATGAATGTGGCTATGGACGATGAAATTGCCTCCAACATCCAGGTCTGGAAGGAATCCTTGGAGACTACCCCCTCTTTTCAGAGCCGGCGGGACGAGCGCCGGCCGAGGGGAGGAAGCAGGGGAAAAAGAAAAAAACGAGGTTTCTTCAAATT
>CAYXSD010000016.1:18746-36729 GCA_964466335.1 uncultured Spirochaetales bacterium | reverse complement strand
AAAGAGGTTGAGGAGGCCTATATGACCATAGCGGATGAGTTGATGGAAAGAGGCGAATTACGGGGAATAAGGAAAGGCAAGCGTGAAGGGAAGATTGAAGAGAAACAGCAGGTACTTGTGCGGCAGCTCAAGAGAAAATTCGTTCTTTCCGAAGAAGAGAATGAGCTGATTTTGGCTGTCGTCGACCCAGATGTGCTCAATCGGGCCTTAGACGAAATTATTACAGCGGAAAGCAAAGAAGCCGTACTGGGGCTCCTGCAATAAGCCGCGATCCTTGTGAACTATTCGGAAAGAGCAAAGCAGCGCTATAACAAACACTGAATCATCTATTCCACATACACAAAGGCCCCCCAGTAAAAGGGGTCTCGATACCTCTCCCGCATCTCCCTAACCGTTTCCAGGTAGGCGGTGCGGCTGTTACCGCCGCTTAGGTAGTTCCGGTAGAAGGTTATCATAAATTCCTTAGTAGCCTCATCGTCCACCTTCCAGAGGCTCATGATTACCGCCTTGGCTCCTGCAACCTGAAAGGCACGCTGCAACCCGTAGACCCCCTCGCCGTTTAGTATCTCTCCCCGCCCCGTCTCGCAGGCGGAAAGCACCACCAAATCGGTGTTGTCCAAGTCCAAGCTCATCGCCTCGTAAGCGGTAAGGATTCCGTCTTCCAGGCTCGCCTCTTCCGCTTTCCAGGCCATTCCTTCTTCCGGGGGCTTCCCTTGTATGGTGTCCTCGCAGCCGGCTAGGAGAAGACCGCTTTTAAGAAGGGGATGCTCCGCTCCTTTCGGATCTTTTTCCACAGCAGAGTCCCCGCTCGCCATTCCGGTTGTACCTCCTTCGGTCTCATCATCCTCAAAGAAACCGTGGGTTGCGATATGGAGGACCTCAGGGCTCCTAAGGACTTTTACCTGTTCCTCCAGAGCATCGTCCCCGAGATAGATCTTAGGGGTTTCACCAAAGGCGCTGTAAAGCCGGGCAATATCCTCCACCTCCTCCTTGGACCCAGGAAGTTCCGTCACTCCTCCCCGGAACCCTCCAACCCCGCGGAGGCTTGTTTGGGCAAGATCTAGCCCCATTTCTGCAGCATTTTCCCGTTCCCCTAGTGGCAGGTCACCCCCAGGTCCACTCTTTTTCCTATCCCCGGAACTTTCGCCTTGTCTCTTGACATAATCAAGGCTTTTCGCAATCCTTTCGGCCTTGGCAATCCTTTCGGATATTCCCAAATCGTAGGCGGGGTATCCAAGGAGGACCGGAACTTTCGACGTGCTATCAGTTTCTGGCTGGGACGGAGATTGGATTTGTCCCGCACCTGCGGCAGCTTGGGCAACCCGTTCCACCAGTGTGCGTGTGGTGGTGACGAGGCGAAGATCTATTTCAGCACTGAGGTAGGTTCCTTCATGTTTCAGTATCCCCAGATTTATGAGATTATACACCCCGTCGGGAGAGAGGTAGACCCGATCCACTCCTGTAAGGCTATCCGCCATGGGAGCCCAGTATGCCTGGTATATCTCCTCCTCCGGGTCCACCCCGGCCATTTCATATTCAAGGAGGTCCGCCTTTATGGGTGCGACAACTCCCCGGTAGATCTTCAAGAATTCCCCTTCCATTTTCTGAGCATTCTCGAAGGCCACCAGGTTTACCTTCTTTTCACCCCCGCGAATAATGTAGGCGGCATAACGGGGGACCACCTCTCCTTCACGGTTAATGAGGTATCTCACCACCTCCACCGCCGCCTCTCCCTCTCTGAGGGATGCCTCTACCTGCTCCCACCGGTACTCCTCTCTCTCGAAACCCTGACGGTAATCCTCGGACCGGGAACTTAGTTCTTTCTCCAGATCGTTGGCTTCTTGCTCTATCTCGGTATAACTTCTCGCCCCAAGGACAGAGGTATCACCGCTTAGGTATCTGGCTAATCGCTCCTTTAAGGCCAGCCATCGGGTAAAGGTGTTCTTCAGATCCTGGTCTTCGCTTTGAAGAATCCGCTCGCGCATTTTTTTTGCTCCGTCCAAAAGAACCGCCTTGGTGGCGAGAAGGGCATCGTATCCGAGCCCTGGAGCTTCCGGAAGAACGGAGGATGTGGTTTCGGCGAATTGCCAGATAATCTCGAACCTGTAGCGCATAGTGGAAATGAACTGGGCTTTCTCCCTCTCGCTTAATCCCGGAAATTGATTATGTATAAATTCCCGGGAAAGCCTGAGAGAGTTTTCAAGAAGGCGGGCGGCCTGCCGGTACCTTCCCATATGATAGTAGTTCGCGGCAAGATTGTGGAGACTGGTTACGTAATCCGTGTGTTTCCCTTTGGGAGCAAGGTCTTTCCGTATAATCAGGGCGGCAAGGTGAAGCGGTTCCGCTTCTTTGTAACGCTTCGCGTTATTATACAACTCTGCAAGGTTATTAAGGGCTGACGCATATTCAGGGTGATGACCAACAGGAGGTCTGTCAACCAGGATCGCAACAACTTCTTTAAACAACTCCTCCGCTTTTTCGATTCTTTCCCTTCTTTGATAGAGTGTGGCCAGATTGTTGAGGGTTACCACATAGCTGGGGTGCCGGCCCACCGGCGAAAGGTGTTTTTGAACCGAAGCGGCCTGTTTATAGAGGCCCTCCGCTTCATCCTCCCTTCCCGTACGACTATACAGCCCGGCCAAGTTCTGCAGGACGGCGACGTAACGAGGATGCTTTTCTTTCGGGGACAGGTCCTTAAAAATTGCTAAAGCCTCTTTATACATTGGGAGAGCCTCCCGATAGCGGCCCATAAGCTTGTAAAGCTCAGCAAGGTTGTTGAGGCTGGATGCATAGTCCGGTCTCTCACCTCGGGGGGAGAGACCCTTACGAATCTCCAATGCCTTCCTTTGAAAAGTTTCCGCTTCTCCGTACCGGCCCATGGACTTATACATAATAGCCAGATTGTTGAGCACCACGGCATAGTAGGGATGCTGCCCCGCCGGCGGAAGTTCCTCCATAAGGGACCGGGCTTTCCGGTAAAATACTCTTGCATCGCCGTAGCGTCCCATGGCCCGGTAAAGTTCCGCCAGATTGTTTAGGCTAATAGCGTAGAAAGTACTTCCGCCTAAGGGAGGAAACTTTTCCCGGATACTTACAGTCTGAAGGCTCAAGTCCTCCGCTGCTGTGTATCTTCCCATAGATTCATAGATCCCCGACAGATTATTCAACACCGTGGTGTACCATCCCTGATGAAAAAACCCTGCCTTTTCTAAGGTCTCCAGGCTTTTCTTATACGACTGAATTGCCTCTTCCGTCTTATGAGCCTGTTCTTTTTGTATAGCGTCGTAAAGGTGGTAGATTCCGGTGACCATGCTTTCCACCCAGAAATCTGATAACAGCATATCCCCAGCATGGAGGGCCTCCAGGCTTTTCATTACCGGAGTAGTGGACTTTACCCTGTCAATCCACGCAGCAAATCCTTCTCTCTCATCGACCCCAAAGAAGAGAAGGGGAAAAAGCTTATGCACCAGGAAATGATCATTTCCAAGGGCGGCACACTTTATAATAGACCATAGCAACTCCGGAGGCTGCCTCCCCTCCAGATAGGAAAGCACAGCGGAAAGGTAGCCGTCAGGCTCGGAGGAGCCAGAGAGGAGGTCCCTTGCTTGCCGCTCTTTGCCGTCAATACAGTAGAGAAGAGCCAGGGTGGTTTTTATTCCTGGGGATGTGCTCTTTTTCCCCTTCAGAGACTCTAAATCGTCTATCACGCCCTTAAAAACTCCCGTATTGTCCTGGTTCTCTGAAAATCCCGCGGCCAAGCCCAAGCCGAACCACCCTAAACCCCGGATATCATCACCCATGGCGAAATACGCTGTAGCGGTATTGAATATCGGCCCGGCTAGGGTATGATCAATCCGATAGCTTTCTTCCCCGCATTCCACCGTCTTTTTTACATTTCCTACTAAAAAGTAGTACCACCCCAAGTGCCAGTAGATGTAGGGTTTTTCTGAGTCTATCACCCTCCCAATCCCCCGGCGGAGGGCTTCGATGGACTCAGTCTTTCTATCCGTTTCCCACAGAGCCTGGGCGTAATTGACAAATACACCGTAGGAGAGATTGTGCTGATACTGATAAACCAACCCATACCCTTCCAGGGCTTGTTCTGGATCATGAAGGATGTGGTAGAAGATCTGAGCCCTCCACCAGTGGATCCAGAGAAAGTCATCCATGACTTTCTGTCTATCCTCCGAGGCTTCGTAGTAGGAGGCTGAGAAAAGCTCATTCCTATCAACAGTCAGTTCGTGTATTTCCTCCGAAATATGTAAAGCTTCCTTATAGTCCTCCTCTTCCAGTTCCTGAGACATCCGTACGCGGATATCAATAAGGTCTTGGATGGTCTCTCGGTCCGTCGCTAAAAGTAAGGTTTCTCCAAGAAGGAGGAGAGCGAAAAATAGAATACTTCTAAAAGCATGGTAAGAGTTCTTCATAGGATTTTTTTACCTTCTTAAACGATAAACACCTGTAATTAATGGTAATTCAAAATCCTAAAGAAAACCAGGTAAATGAAATAAATAGACATTTTCTTCCTACAATAGTATAGTTATGTTTGAGGCTCTTTCAAAATTGCCATTTTTCAGAGCCTCAATATGGGGTCGATTTTATAACTTATTATAATATAATAAGTTATAAAATCTAAAGGTAGGGCCACTTTCAAAATTGGTTAATTTTGAAAGTGGCTGATTTGACTGGTATTTTCTAAGGTATAAGGAGGAACCAGAATCTGACAGGAGTGTTGGTATGAAAAGTGTTGTTAGAGGAACAAGCATAACCAAAGGAATCGCTGACCTCAGAGGGGTGGAGGCCCGTCACGGCATAATTTCCTCGGGAAATAACAATCGCTGGTGAAATACGGGGAACTCATCTCTTGGGTTGAATCAAAGGCATCATCCACCTTCTCCCGGTCTTCCGGTCCCGGAGGACAGAACGTTAACAAGGTGAACACCAAAGTCACCCTGCACATTCCTCTGGATGAACTTCCCGGGAAGGGACCGGATGAGATAGATAAGATTAAGAAAAAATTAGGGAACCGACTCAATACCGAAGGGGAACTGGTAGTCCACTCCTCTGCCACCCGCAGTCAGAGAAAAAACCGCGCTCTTGCGGAAGAGAAGGCGGCGGAAATAATCCTCTGGGCGGCCCGAAAAGAAAAAAAGCGCCGGCCCACAAGACCAGGTAAAAAAGCAAAGGAGAGGAGGCTTAAGGATAAGCGAAATAGGAGTGAGAAAAAGAAAACCCGGGGTCCTGTGAAGTGGGAATAAACACTTTCTTGTGAATAAACGCCTTATAAGGCAGGTTTTTGAAAAATAATGACAGAAAATCTTTACAGAGGGCTTCTGCTCTTTTTATATTAATAACAGGCCCTTTCACAATTGCCATGTTAAGGGCCGAAATATTTAGTCGAACAGAACTAAAAAAAATTGAAAAAAATAAGGAGGATATAGTATGAAAAATTACTATCTCATCCTTGGATTAGACGAAAACGCCGATTCTTTCGACATAAAATCCGCGTACCGGGACCGCTGCAAAACCTGCCATCCCGATACCAGCACATGTGACGGCGAGCAGTTTCGAACTATTCACGATGCCTACGAGGTTCTTTCAAATCCAACACGTCGCAGGGAGTATGATCGGGAACTCTTACGCTCTAGAAATCGAGAAACCATACAGCGAGATGAAGGCGAGGATATCCCCATTCGCCGCCAGAGACCGAGCTCCAGGCGAGAGAGACGGTCCACTCATAGGAGTGGATTCTTTGAAGATGACCTTTTCTCTCGGTTTTCTTCTCTTTTTGACGATTTTTTTTCCCTTACCGATACATATTTTTCTCAACCTTTTCGTTCCCAGAAAGTTAATAATAGGCCTTTCAGCAATTTTTACCGGGATGAGCTTGCATGTCAGATAGTTCTCTCGCCGGATGAAGCTCGGAAAGGGGGAATCTATTCCCTTTCCCTCCCCACTAGTCCGAAATATACGGTGCACATTGAAATCCCCGGCAGAGTACAGGGAGGGGAAGAGTTTTATTTTGATCTTGAGAATACCGGTTTAGAAGGTCTCGCCCTAAAAGTCACTGTTCTAATGGAAACATGATGCAGAAGGTGTTAGAAGGGAAGTGCACACATTACTCGACAGTGTTAGGGATTATCCGAATTTCGTGCCCTCCACTGCCAGCGAGTGAAACCATCAGCATTACGATATCCCGGAACTATCTGTTCCCGTTTGATGAGTCAGGACAACGCGGAAACGATTTAAAGAGTTACGTAAGCAGCGGCTCTTCATTCCAGTAAGACCTGGATTATATCCGTAAGAAGCTCTTCTTTCTCCTCTGGGGTTTTACAGATTCTTCTTTGAGAGGAGGCATTGTCTAGGATAGACTTTAAGGCCCGCTCGTCCTCCTCACTTTCTGGAGGACAGTCGGGGTCCTTTAAAAAAGCGGAGGAAAAAGCCACCCATGTGGCGGATCGTACTTGGGATGTAGTAAAAGGAAGTTTACCGTAGATCCGGTTGAACTCAGGTGGATACACTGCGAGTAATTCCCCGCAAAGGCATATTCCGTATTCCTCCTTAATAGACTCAACCACGTTTACCAACACCTGTGGATCGATTACTCCGGGGGTATTCACAATAAGGACCTCCGGAGAATGCTCTTTTACCACTTTTCTCAGTATCGTACCTATGCCCACCCGATAAGAACAGGAAATACATTCAGGAATAAATTCCTCGAAGTAGATTCTACCTCCCTCGGGACGCTCCCGGTTAAAAGAGTATTCCTCAAGCTCATTAATAATTACCGCAATGGAATGCGCTTTTGGTATACCTTGAATAATCTCTTCCAGTACAGCCGGTTTTCCCGCTTTTTTCATACCCGTAAGCACGATCATCTTTGTTTTACTGTTAGAGGTTCTTTCAACATTTGTTAATTTTGAAAGTGGCTGTTTAAGTTCCATTTCTCCAGTCTATCCTTACAACTACTAAGCATTATTTCGTACTATTTTTTAGTATATTCTTTTTTGTATAACAATGCAAAAGTAGAGTGGATAGAAGCGATATAGAACTTTTATATAATTTTCTATAAAATATTGTTCCATGATGGAAGTTAGGTTTCTTGTTCTCATTGGCGCAGGACTTCTCGGCGCCTCATTGGTCCCCTCTGTTCTGATTACTATAAAATTTCCCACCAGCTCGACAAAGAATTACTGGATAATGCTCTCAGGACTTATTGTACTTTTTTTAGCGGGGTATCTTTTTTACTTTTTTGCTCAGGGAAGAAATTACCTTAAGCATATTGAGGTCCTTGTTCCCTTCGTGTTTTTCTTTGGCGCCTGTTTTGTGTTCATCATTTCAATCCTCTCTTTTCAGACCCTCAAGGCAATTATAAAAATAAATATTTTGGAGAGAGAAAATATTACGGATCCCTTAATGGGAATTTACAACCGTCGGTTCTTTGAGCTGCGATTAAAGGAAGAAACCTCGAGGGCAAAACGATACGGTCTCCCTCTTTCACTCATTCTTATAGATATTGATTACTTTAAGGAAATAAATGACAAGTATGGACATAGAACGGCGGACGCTATTCTCGGCAGAATAGGACAGATCCTTATTTCTTCCGTTAGAGATGTGGATATAGCTGCCAGATATGGAGGAGATGAGATTGCAATTATCAGCCCAAACAATACTCAGAATGAATCTATTATTTTAGCCTCCCGCTTGAAATCCCTCATAGGAGGATACGATTTTTCCTTGGAGTCTCCCAGTTTACCTAAACCTCTCAATTGCTCCATAAGTGTAGGAGTTGCCGCTCTGGATGAAGGCCACAGCCAATCAGATCATCTTCTCCAATCAGCGGATAAAGCGATGTATCAGGCGAAGTCCCAGGGAAGAAACCAAGTCTGCGTGGCCACAGGGTGTATCGATGAAGAACATTAGACCTCTCTTATGCCATCACTATCAATCTGTATTCTCCCTTCCTTGTAGAGAGTCCCCAGGGTCTTTTTGAATATTCGTTTACTCATGTGGAGGGACTCATAGATTTCCTCAGGGGAGCTTCTATCGTGTAGGGGAAGAAAGCCTCCTCCCCGGTGGAGAGCACTCATAATTGTTTTTGTCGCTGCTTCCGAAGCCGGTTTAAATCCCTGGGGCTGAAGAGATACATCTACCAAGCCGTCTTCTCTTATCTGCTTTATAAATCCCTTTTTATGTTCCCCAGTTTTCAGTTCTTCAAACAGTTCATTTCGGTAGAGAAGTCCTGAATAGGCATTATCAATTATTACCTTTACACCCATTTTAGTTTTTTCCCATACCAAAAGCCTTACCTCTTGGTTGGTTTGAAGCCCGGTGGTGTCCCGTTTAATGTACCTCTCCAAAGCACAATCACCAATGACACCGGTTTTTTCATAATCCAATGTTACATACACCAGTACCTTTTCCCCAGGCCTAAGGGTAGTTCTCCATTTCCGCTTTGGCAAAAAAAGGTCCTTGGGTATACCCCAGTCCAAGAACGCTCCGAAATCGGTCACCTCCACCACCTCAAGGGCGGCAAAATCCCCTACCCTTGCCTTCGGCAGGGAGCTGGTGGCCCCCAACTTATCCTGGGACTCGTTGTATATGAACACCTCCAAAAGAAGACCGGGGTACGCGTTTTTCGGTGTGTCTTTTTTGGGAAGATATATCTCAGGTTGGCTCGTATAATTCGCTTCAAGGAAACATCCGCCTTTAAAGAGCCTTGAGACAGCCAAGGTATTGTAATCTCCAATGCTAATCATAGCCTATGGTATCTTATATTCCATTATGTGTGTATACAGATGCTTGGATTTTATAATAGAATACTGTACTCTCCAAAAAGCCCATGATAGTTAAACCCTTAGTTCCGCCGCAAAAAAAATATTTTTTTTTCGCTCAGTCGGCTTTCCATGAAATAGTGTTTTTCTTTTTATTTTTATTCCTTTTTTCCAGCTGCACTGACAAAGCTGATACATCAGTACAAGCTCCAATGGAACAACCTAGTCACAGGGTATTGGTATTTGTTCCAACCGAATTAGAAAACTTATGGAAGCGCGCCACTTCTCTCTATCCACTATCTCAGGAATTCGAGTGGGATATTCGATATACCCGAGAAGAAAATCGTAAAACAGAGGAAATAAGCTTTCCCGATACCACTCATATTATTATCTCCCTCCATCGCTATAGGCCTTGGGCGGAAAACATACCGCCGGATGGCGTGCTTATTAAAAAGCAGGCATTTTTACCGATAACACATCTTTCAGACCCTCGGCGGAGCATCTCTTTAAACGAGGTGGAAGAGTTCTCTCTTAGCGTTCCCAAAGAAGTACTCCTACCCGAAAAGGCCCTTAGGATAGAGGGCAAACAAATTGACCACCCGGAATATCCTTTAGTAGAGGAAACCTATTTCTCCTGGGAAGTTATAGGCCCTCCCCCTGCCGATGAAGGCAATTCCACAGAGGTTGACAGAAAAGAAAAGGAACACAAAAAGAAAGTGATACAGCTTTTTACCCAATGGATAGATCAGGTAAAACCTTCCTTCTTTGAAGATACTATTTCTCCGGTGTTCCGGATTGCTTTGGTGGGGGACATTATGCCTGGAAGGGGGACGGATTCGATCCTCCTCTCTGAAGGGGGTATTAAGAAAGTCTTTGGCTCTACCTTAGAACTACTTCGAGAACACCATTATGCAGCGGGAAATCTCGAAACTGTGGTAACCACCGGCGGGGTACCCTTTCCCAAATCCTATACCTTCCGAGTCTATCCCGCTGTACTGAAAAAGCTTAAAGAAGCTGGGTTTCATTACTTCTCCATTACCAACAATCACTGTTGGGATTTTTATGAAGAAGGATTTCTCGACACGCTGAAATACCTCGATATAGAGAACATCGGATACTCCGGAGCCGGGAAAAAGCTGGCAGATGCAAAAGCGTCCTGGACAACCGGCATGGAAAAGAATGGAGAACTAAAGATCCTCAGTATCGGTGCCTATCCGAGAGAGCAAAACGGCTTCAGCGGAGTAAAGGAAGCAAAAGCAGATAGTGAAAAACCGGGGATCCTCTGGGCTGATGAGGATGGTTTTCAAGCGATTACAACTATAGCGGATAATAAAAAACCGGGAGACTTCCTTTTGGTAATGGTCCACGGCGGACATGAGTGGAGGAACAAGCCGGGCCCTGAAGAGAGAGAGACCTACCGTAGGTTTATCGACTTGGGAGCTGATGCCGTTATTGGCTCTCATCCTCATGTACTCCAAGGGGCAGAGGTATACCGGGGAAAACTAATAGCCTATTCGCTGGGAAATTTTATTTTTTCAGGTATGGACGAGACGAAATACGGGGAGGAGTCCCTCATCCTTTCATTGGGTATTTGGGGGGGGAACATTCTCTACTGCGATTTCTTTCCTGTTCGTATAGAGGGAAGGACTATCGACCTCGACGAGAGCGGCATTATTCTTGAGCGGTTTACACGCTTGATAAATGATCTTCAATAAATGATCTTCAATAAATGATCTTCAACAGATGAACTGTAACAGCTGAGCTTACCGGGGAACATGCTAGCTGCTCCCTTCAAGCTTCCGGTTTATTACGTCTAAACGGTCTTCTAAAGAACGAATGGTCCTCTCTATTCTCTTTTTTTCCTTTAAGAGCTCCTTTTCCGGGTCCCTCTCTTCCCCTGCTCTTTGGCGGGACCCCAACTCAGTTTTCACCATTGCCGGAGATTTACCCTCTAATAGGCCCACCTCCGCGAAAGCCCGGGCTTGGGGGTCCTTAATTCGGCTCAGGGTTTTCATGTTCTCATATCCTATATCGGGACCCACGTCCATTGAGTAGATTTTCATTATACTGGCCGCATCACTCTTTCCCACTCCTAAGACCCGTTCAGCGTAATCCTCAAAGCTCACCCCTCTTTGTTCACAAAGCTTTACCGCCTCCAAAAGGACTGCTCCGAATTCCTTCATGAGCTTTCCATTCTCTTTTAAAAACCTAGTTTTGATCTTCTCGGTAAGGGCGATAAAAGCGCTGTCGGTCCTGAATATCGGAGTGTAGAGAGAATGATCTTCCGCTTTTATAAGCAGTCGATGAAAAATGGCTTTAAACTCATTGGTATGGGCCCGGGAAGACACCGGTACAGGCGAGGTCGTGCAGTGTAAATGGTGGGCATACTCGTGAAAAGCTGTATACATGAGGGCGTTGTCATCTTTCATGTTTCTGTTGTGAATAATAATCTCTCGTGTTTCAGGGTAGTACAGCCCGTCTACCTTTTTGGACTCCTTCCCGGAAAAAATAAGAGAAAAATCCTCTTCCGTGTCCTCTACGCTGAGTAAATGCGCCTTACACTGTTCCTGATTCAATCTTTTAGATTTCCCGCTTTTGGGGGATTATTCTGCAATTCCGCATTGAGCTTTTTCAGCGCTTCCTCTGCTTTAAATTCCGCAAAGGCGGCGTCCTCGTTTCGGTGGAACTCCTTCGTAACAACGTCGGCTAAATCAGCTATGGAATAGGCTACAAGCGCGTAAATAGTTTTGTCATCAGCCGGGTATAGCTCCACTGTTCTAGTCCCTGTAAGAGTGGTATTAGCAATTTGTCTGGAAACGGTTTCCACAAATTCAATTATCTGTTTCTCGCTATCGTCCGCACCTGCCTCTTGGGCGTAATCGGTCACAGCCGCTTTTATGGTGGCATTTATCTGGAAAGCAATGTCGTCTCTTGCCCTGGCAATTGCCATCTTCCTGGACATATCTACGGAGCTCATTTTTGCGGAGCCTACTCCATAGAGTACATCGTCCGCCACAGGAGGATTTAGATAGAAATCGGGAATATCCAGGGTTGTCTTCGCCTTTTCCTGCTCAGCGCCCTTTTCCTCCTCCTTTGGTTGAGGTTCCCGTTCCGGCGATGATGCGCAGGAAAAAAGAAATACTATAGCGAACATACATAAAGCCGTAATGTGAATACTCTTCATACCGTGTTTCCTCATACCGTGTTTCCTCCTTTTATAATATGCTTTCTACTCTATCCCGGAACATAGTATTTTTCAAGATCAGCAATTCTGTATTGTCCAAATAGCTCTTACAATAGATCAAGCTGTGGTATAGGATGGGCCTAAGAAGGAGTGTAATGGTATATGGAACTTCCGGTTATAGCAATTACTATGGGAGACCCCGCAGGTGTGGGTCCGGAAATTATCGTGAAAACTCTTATGGAAATTCCCGATAAGAGGAATTTCATTCCCCTTGTGGTGGGCGAGAAGAGGTATATCGATCGGGCCGCACGGATTTGCTCCCTCTTTCCAAAACTCCGTGAAGTAAAGAATCCAAAAGACATACAAAATGCTTCAGGGGGAGAAATCTTCATCCACGATCCCCGGGGAAAACGTGAAGACAAGGAAAATGAGAATCTCTTGCCCTTTGGGGTAATTAATCAGCAGGGGGGAAAAGCTGCCTATTCCTATATTAAGAAGGCCGTGGAACTCTGTCAAATAGGAATTGCTGATGCCATTGCCACAGCGCCGATCCATAAAGAGTCCCTTAAAGCGGCTGATGTCCCCTACATAGGACACACGGAAATACTTGGGGGGCTTACCGATACCGCGGACCCTCTGACAATGTTCGAGGTTGAAGGGATGAGGATCTTTTTTTTGAGCCGCCATGTTAGCCTTCGGAAGGCCTGCGATATGGTCCAAAGAGAACGTCTTTCGGAATACCTGCGCCGCTGTGTTGAAGCTCTCCGTTCCTTGGGAATTGAGACTAAGAGTAATGAAAAACGTTTGGCCGTGGCAGGCTTGAATCCGCACTGCGGCGAACACGGACTCTTCGGAGATGAAGAGGTACAGATTATTACACCGGCTGTGGAAGCGGCCAGAAAAGAAGGACTCCCCGTTACAGGTCCCATTGGAGCGGATTCGGTGTTTCATCTTGCTCGGATTGGCAAATATGCCGCCGTTCTTTCCCTCTACCATGATCAGGGACACATCGCGGCCAAGACTTATAACTTCCATCGTACCATTTCCCTTACCCTGGGACTCCCATTCCTCCGTACATCGGTAGACCACGGTACGGCCTTTGATATAGCGGGAAAAGGTGAAGTAAACCACGAGAGCATGTTAGAGGCTGTTCGCCTGGCAGTCCGTTATGGAATCGGATACAGACAGTTTAGGATCAATGGAAAAACCTAATTACACTTTTTTTGCGGCATCCTCCCCCCATACGGAGGACCTCCTGCTCAGTGAGATCCAGGACCTCGGTACCATGGAGACCACTATAAAACACCAAGGGGTGCGGTTTTCCGGAAGCCTCCGACAGGGATACGAACTCTGCCTATGGTCCAGGATCGCCACAAGAGTGCTGTTGGAACTAAAAGAGTTTGTCTCTACCAAACGGGAAGACCTCTATCGAAGAGTGTACGAGTTTCCCTGGGAGGATGTCTTCTTTTCAAATAGGTCTTTCGCGGTTTCCTTTACCGGGGCCCCGCCAAAGGGCCTCTCCGCAAAAATAATCCCATTGGTGATAAAGGACGGCATTGTTGATCGTTTCAAAGATAGAGAAGAGAGAAGACCATCAGTTAATAAAAAGACGCCCGATCTCCAGTTCGATGTTCACATGGACCGCGAGGGGAAAACACTACTGTACTTGAACCTATCCGGGAAAAGCCTTCAAAAACGAGAATACCGGAAGGCCTCCGGGGAGGCGCCCCTCAGGGAAAACACAGCGGCCGCTTTTCTCTTCCGCGCGGACTGGCCGAAGATGGCATCTTTGGATCTCGCCTTCCTCGACCCCATGTGCGGATCCGGCACCCTCCCCATAGAAGCTGCAATGATAGCCTACTCAATTCCACCGGGAAAGTTTAAACATGATTATGGATTCTTTCACTGGAAAGGGCATGATAAGTCCCTTTGGAAACAGGTAAAGAGGGAAGCAATAGAGCAGGAAAAAGACCCATCCAAGAGAAAGCTTCCTATCTTCGGCTTTGATAAGGACGAAAAAAGTATTGAAGCCGCTAAGTCCAACGCGGAGATCGCCGGCCTTGCTGAGGTACTCCATTTCGATACAAAGAGTATTGAAGAAGCCCTACTCATTCAATCCCTTCGGAAGCGGAATGGACTCATAGCGGTAAATCCACCTTACGGCGAGCGTCTGGTAGAACCGCAACTGAAGGCGGTCTACGCGCGTTTGGGAATTACAGCAAAGAAATACTATCCAGGATGGAAGCTGACAGTACTCACCAGCTCCAAAGACCTGGCCAAGAGCATTGGTCTTAGGGCGACAAAGGTACACACCCTCTACAACGGACCGCTGAAATCAGTTCTCGTCCATATACATATTACCGAGGATAATCGTCTTCATTCCCTGGATACTTCTTTTGAGAATATCACCCTTCCTACAGAACTGGACCCCCACATAAAGATGTTTGCAAACAGAATCAAAAAAAACATAAATTTTCTCAAGCCCTGGCTTGAGGACCAAAGCATATCCTGCTTTAGACTCTACGATGCCGACATGCCTGAATACGCTGTTGCTATTGATGTGTATGAGGATCGATGGGTGGTAGTCCAGGAATACGCTCCCCCGTCAACGGTGGACCGCGATTCTTCCGCCATAAGACTTCGGGCCATCCTCACTATTCTTCCAGGCCTTCTCAATGTCGATAGCGACAATATGTTTTTAAAAAAAAGAAAGCGACAAAGGGGTTCGACACAATACGAAAAATCTAATGGTAAGAAGACCTACCATACCATTCGTGAGGGGGAGTTGTCTTTTCTTATCGCTTTTACCACCTATATCGACACCGGACTCTTCCTTGACCATCGTCTTACCCGAAATATGGTACGTGAAAAGGCCGCGGGGAAGAAAGTCCTTAACCTCTTCGGCTATACCGGGAGTTTTACCGTTTACGCGGCAGCCGGAGGCGCTTACAAAACTCTTACCATTGATTCATCGAGGACCTACTTAGAGTGGGCGCGAAAAAACTTGGAGTTGAATTATCCGCAGTTTTCCCAAAAGAAAATAAAAACCCTTGATTTTATTTCAAGCCAGTCGCAGCAACAAGCCTCGCCGGGACACTACCTGCTTAGAGCGGATTGCATAGAATGGCTTTCAAAAAAAATTGGGGACTGGGATGTGATTATTCTCGACCCGCCTAGTTTCTCTAACTCAAAAGATCGAGAGGAAGTGCTGGATTTAGAGAAAGACCATGTTAGACTGGTCAGATCCTGTCTGGATATACTCAATCCCGGCGGGATCCTCTTCTTTTCCACAAATACAAAGGGATTTTCACTTCAGCAAGATGCAATTACTGAAGGACTTCCTGTGAGACCGGAAATAATAGATATCACCGATCTCACAGTACCTAAGGATTTCACCTTAGGAAGAGGAAAGCCCCATCGATGTTGGAAGATGCGAAAGCCGGACGAAGAGCAGGGAAATATTCGCCTACCCAAAGCATGGTCTCGGTAGTACATTTAACAATCTTAGGTTAGGCTTCGGAGAAATCCTCTTTCCCCGCGCCGCAGACTGGGCAGACCCAATCATCGGGGATGTCCGCAAAAGCAGTTCCCGGTTCGACCCCGTTATCAGGATCTCCCTCTTCGGGGTCGTAAATATACCCGCACACATTACATACGTATTTCTTCATTTTCTTCTCCTACTATGATGTATTAACGTAACTATTCCCCCGCGCCACCGGCAGGAGGAACAAAAGGATTTACCGGAGTCCTATTACCGAGCTGGGAATTCATCATAAAGGTTCCTTGGGGATGATCACCCACCATTTTTAGCTTACTCACGATATCGTCAGCTGTTTTTTCCTCTTCCACCTGTTCGTTCACAAACCACTGTAACATATTTTCCGTTGCATTGTCATTTTCATCTCTCGCCTTTTTAACAAGTTTGTTGATGCAATCGGTAATGTACTGTTCATGCTTGTAAGCTGCTTCGAAAGCTTCCAAGGTAGATTTCCAGGAACTCTGAGGCTCATCCAGCTGAAGCAGGTGTGCCTTTCCGCCTCGATCGTTTATGAAGGTGTAGATCTTCATTGCATGAACCATTTCTTCACTAGCTTGAGCGGTCATCCAGGAGGCGAATCCGTCAAGACCTTTGGATTCAAAATCAGCAGCCATTGCGTAATAGAGATACGCAGACTGCAACTCCTCTTTAATTTGTTGGTTTAATGCTTTTTGCATGGTATCGCTTATCATTATTAGAGTTCTCCTTTCCACAATCCGTGGACATTACAGTACTCCCGGGCGAAAATGTCATTTCCTTCGACACAGAATTCCGCTGCCGGGTCCTTTCCGGGTTGTAAGAACTCCCTATAGGCCTTCCCGTCAACAAGGAGTTCTATCCATTCAATATAGTGCTTCTCCTCCATAGGATGGAGAGTGCTTCCAACGGTTACCTTATAACCATCGGGCGTTTTCTCTATAACAGGAACATGCTTTTCTGTGGATTTATCAGCGGTCTGTTCATCCATAAGGTCCATGGGCTGACCACAGCATACAAGTTCTCCAAAACTACCGTGGACAACCTCCACGATATTTCCGCATACTTCGCATTTATATACTTCTAATTGTTTTGCCATTTTTTATTCTCCTCTATTTTTTACCAATTTTCCCCAAGTAATTCAAAATGAGCCTGAGGATGCGCGCAAGCAGGACAGGTATTGGGGGCCTCCTTTCCCTCGTGGAGGTACCCGCAGTTTAGACATCTCCACGTAACAACTCCGTCCTTTTTAAAAACTTTGCCGGCTTCTAAGTTCTTATGCAGACTGTTGTATCTGTTCTCATGTTGTTTTTCCGCCACAGCTATTGCCTCAAAGACCGCAGCGATGCTATCAAATCTCTCTTCCCGTGCTGTCTTGGCAAATGACGGATACATCTCGGTCCATTCGTAGTTTTCACCACCGGCACCGGCCTTAAGGTTCTCCATGGTGGTCCCAATTACTCCCGCCGGAAAGGCAGCATTAACTTCCACCTCTCCTCCCTCGAGAAATTTGAAGAGACGTTTAGCGTGTTCCTTTTCCTGGTCCGCTGTTTCTTCGAATATTTTCGACATCTGTACCAATCCTTCTTTCTTCGCGACAGAGGCAAAATAGGTATACCTGTTTCGTGCCTGCGATTCACCTGCAAAAGCGGTAAGAAGGTTTTTCTCCGTCTGTGTACCTTTAATACTCTTCATCGAGTTTCTCCTTTCTGTTATATTTTTTTGTTATATTTCCATCCCCATCGACAGTCTCTGCCGGCGGCGAAGGCTTCCTCCTAATATATTACATATTGAGGCTCTGAAAAATGGCAATGTTGAGAGAGCCTCAAGAAATATTCACATAAAACTGTATGCCTATTCACCTTCCTGATTGTTTCCCTTTACACAACGCGGGCATAAACCCTGAACTGTAATTGTTGCCATATCGATCCTGCGTCCGTTAAACCAATCCTTATGGCCTTCAAAGTACGTAAGGGGCGAATGAAAGTACGAAAAGGGCAAATCCTCCATTTTTCCACACCCTACACAATAGAAATGATGATGCGGCTCCGGATTCGAATCAAACCGCTTTTGTCCGCTGAAATGGATCTGGATCTTCTTGTGCTTTGCCAATACTTCAAGGTTTCTATAGACCGTTCCAAGACTTACTCTCGGAATATCCTTTTTAACCTCCCTATAAATATCGTCTGCGCTGGGATGGTCCTTCCGATTTTGGAGAATTTCAAATATTTTTTTTCTTTGATATGTTCTATTCATACTCTCAACGGCTAGTACTGATTAGTAATAATTCCTAATAATAGTATAGTATTTTCTGCTGCCCGGGTCAAGAAAAAGCATTTAAAAAAAATGAGTTTTTTCCATCTCTTCGACGATGATTCTCACTTCCTTAAAATCAAGCTTGGAAGCAGCCTATATCAGTCTTTCCGCCTGCTATTTGATGGAGAAGATGCTTTGTACTTACGAAAAGCTTCATTACCACTGAATTAAGCAGCCGGCAGAGGTCAGTCCGGC
>CAYXSD010000016.1:0-18646 GCA_964466335.1 uncultured Spirochaetales bacterium | reverse complement strand
CTTACGAAAAGCTTCATTACCACTGAATTAAGCAGCCGGCAGAGGTCAGTCCGGCCCCGACAGCGCAGAGAATAACCGAATCGCCCTTTTTTACCCCGCCGCTCCTGCTTAGTTCATCCAATGCTATTGGAATTGAGGCAGCAGATGTATTTCCGTATTTATGAATATTGAGAAACACCTTTTCATAATCGATCCCGGTTTTCTTCGCCACCGCGCGGAGGATCCGCTTGTTAGCCTGATGAGGGACCATTCGCTTAATCTCGGAGGTAGACAAATTTGCCTCTTTTAATACCTCTAAGATTACATCGGAGAAGCTGCTCACTGCCTCTCGAAACATACGTCCCCCGTCCATATACCAGTATTCATCTCCCGGAGCTTTATCTGCTTCCGGTGGATAAGAGGAGCCTCCGGCTTTTCTGTAAATAATGTCATATCCGGAACTATCGGCTTTAAGAATAATGTCTTTAAGAAGATGCGCCTTTCCACCCCCTTCTTCACCGCTGGTTAGCACAGCCGCACCGGCACCGTCTCCAAAGAGAAATGCTGTTGCTCTGTCCGTTCGGTCCGTAAAACGGCTCATGGCTTCGGCTGCAATCACCAGTATGCGCTTATATACGCCGGTTTGAATGAACTGCTTCCCCACAGAGAGCCCGTAGAGCCAGCCGCTGCAGGCTGCAGCGAGATCGAAGGCCGCGGTCTTAGGACAACCGAGCTTTTCTATTACCGCACAGGCAGTCGCGGGAAGGGGCATGTCCGGTGTCGTTGTCGCGAGAATAACCATATCCATCTCTTCCGCGGAGGTCCCCGCCTCCTTCAGGGCCCGCTTTGCGGCTGCCACTGCCATGTCCGAGGTGGTTGATCCCTTTTCCAAATATCTTCTTTCCTGAATACCTGTTACCTTTTCTATATATCCCTCATCAATATCGGGAAAGTAGTCGGAACAGTTTCTATTATCAATTACCTTTGTAGGTACATAAGCCCCAATCCCGGCAATAAAACAATTCCCAATGGGCTTTTCCGGTCCCTGGTGCTTAAGGTAGGCTTCTACATCGTCCGCTGTTACCCTGCCGTCCTTTCCTGAACCATCGATAGAGCCGAACACGCCGGCATCGATACTATGTTCCCGCAATAACTGCTTGATCTTTGGAGTCAATTTTTGAGTTTCTTTTTGGGAATCATCTTTCGTGCCTTCCACCCTTTCAGTGCCGCGTTTTTTCTCTTCTTCCGACCCTTCCAAGGGCATTTTCCCATCGGAAAGTCTCTCCTCTGAAAGGTGGACCATATTTCGGTCCCTGGTCCGCATGGAAAGAAGCGGAGCCTTTACTTCCACCACGTCCCCTTCGGAAACTAAAAGTGTATCGATTCTCCCTTCGCAGGGCGATTCATACTCCCATGCAGACTTTTCCGTTTCTATCTCCGCGAGGGGATCTCCCTTTTTTACTGTATTACCCGGCTGGACCAGCCATTTAATAACAATGCCGTCTACAATGGACTCCCCAGTAAAGGGCATGGGAACAATAATTGTAAATTCCTGTTCTTCCATTCGGTATTCTCCCTAGCGTGTTAAAATTCAAGGAGTTCTTCAATTTTCGATGCGATTGAATCGACGTTTGGCCGATACCAGGCCTCCAGCTCAGGTGCAAAGGGTACCGGGATATCCGGAGGAGCAAGGAGGGATGGAGGAGCATCAAAATCAAGAAAGTTACTCTCCACCATGGAATCCAGAATGCCGGAGCCCAAACCACCGGTCCTCCAAGATTCATGGACCACCAGTAGTCGGTGGGTTTTTTTTATCGATTTCGTTAAAGTTTCATAATCCATAGGCTTTAAGACCCGCGGATCAATAACCTCGATGGATTTATTTCTCTTCTTCTCAACCAATTCCACTGCCATTAAGGCCTCATGGAACATGCTTCCCCATGCCAGTATGGTCAGGTCTTCTCCTTCTTTAACAACAGTACTGGTTATTTCCCGCAAGTTGGGAAGCGTACCGTCATAGAATATTGATGATTTTATCCGCCGGTGAAGAAACTTACTTTCAAAAAAGAGAACAGGATTATCATCGTATATTGAAGCCAGCAGGAGGAGGAAAAAGTCTTCCACTCTAGAGGGATAGACAATAGTAATTCCTGGAAATGTGCCAAACAGACCTTCCAGGTCCTGAGAGTGGAAAGGGCCAAAACTAAGCCCCCCACCGGTGGGCATCCGGATAGTAAGGGGAATAGGACAGCCTGTGCGAAAGTAATAACTACCTCCGTTCACTCCAATCTGCGTTACAGCGTCTGTGGCAAAATCGGAGAACTGCATTTCAATAACCGGACGCATCCCCATGGCTGCTGCTCCAATGGCAAAGCCGGTAAAACCAGATTCTGCCAGGGGCATATCCATTACCCGCTTCTCCCCGAAAAGAGAAAAAAGGTCCTTTGTTGTTTTAAAAGGTCCCTCGTAATGGCCGATGTCCTCTCCCATAATAAAAACCATTTCATTCGCTTTCATTGCCGTTTTCAGGGCGAGGTTTATTGCTTGGACGGGGGTGGCATTTTCCATCTCCACTGAAGGAAGCGATACTAGACCGGAACCAGTGTGGTTAATACCCGGAGCACCTTTGCCATAAATTGCAGCGGCAACTATTTCGGAGGTCCCCGGAGGAGCTAAAACAGAGAAAGATGTCTCTTCCGCGGTCACAGCCTCTATGCCGATGGCCCTGTTGGCCTCTTCCGAGACAAAAGACGTCCACTCGTCTTCCCACTCTTCCAGTTCTTTCTCCTTTACCCCGTTATCCAATAGTTGGTAACGACCTATGAGGAGGGGGTCCTTCTTTCGCCACTTTGCGAGCTCTGTAGGAGGAACGTAATCTCCGGTATCATATGCAGCATGACCCTGCAGCCTGTATGTCCTCGTCTCAAGGAGATAGGGGACTTTTTCCTTCCGCATTCGGTCTGAAATTTCCTTTACCCGATGGTAAACAAAAAGTGGGTCCGTACCATCTATTGTCTCCCCATCCATTCCATACCCCTGGGCCCTCTGAGAAAGCTCTCCGCATTTAAACTGTTTAGATGTAGGGGTTGAGTAGGCCCAATGATTGTTTTCGACGAAAAAGAGGACAGGGATTCCCAAAACCGAAGCTATATTCATCGCTTCGTGGACATCTCCTGTAGAAGTGCCTCCATCACCAACTATGGCGGCCCCCACGGCAGGAAGTCCCCTATGCCTAAGCGCCCAGACAGCACCCACCACATTGGGGATCATGGCACCTAAATGGCTTATCATGGGAAGCATTCTCCGCTTTGGGTCCCCATGATGGACATTTCCGTCCTTTCCCCCTGTAGAGCTTTCTTTGTTTGCAAGGTAATGAGAGAAGAGTTCAAAAAGCGATTTTCCCCAGGCAAGATACCCGCAAAAATCACGCTGCATGAAGTTGCAAACGTCGGTCTCCTGATCGAGGGCCTTCGCTAATCCTACAATTGCCCCCTCATTCCCTTCTCCCACCAGCACCGTGCCTTTTACCAACCCCTGGCGATACAATTCGAGGATGCGTTCCTCTCCCTTTCGCCCCAGATACATAATTTTATAGATTTCTTTTAATAAGGTACTGTCTACTGCTTTCATACTCCCCAACACTGCTAACCATTGCTACTCATAATAACATAGGGAGATTATCAGCTTCTTAGAAAATCTTCAAGGTAACACTACAGCAATTATGAGCAATTATGCTTATTAAAATCCTCATATAGAGGCTCGGAAAATAGCATTTTGAAAGAGCCTCCTAAGTACTTTCATAACCATAATTGAGGTCTTGAGGTCTTTACCAGGTGTCCAAATGACTTTTTATCTTCTTTATTCTCCACCATATAAAGCGTATTACGCTCGATATGAGTAAAATCCCCCCCATTACGCCGCCGAGGGCAAATCCTACAACTCCGAAAATGGACATCCCCCTCCATTCCGGCCCGACCCCCGCTTGCACAATGAGAGCGGAGCTAATTAGCAGAGCTGAAAGGACAAATCCGAATACAAGTCTGGAACCAACCTTGTCTATCGTTTCCCGTACAGGATCGAGACCCTGGTGTTCAATGGGGACCCTAAGCTTATGCTCCCTCGCCTGATTAAAAAGATAATTTATATGAATTGGAAAATTACGGATTAAATCACCGTACTCTTCCATACTCACCATGAATTCATTTCCCATTCGTTCAGGGTTGAATTTCTTTAAGAACAACTCCGCGGAAAAGGCCTCGATCTTCTCAATTGTTTTGAATTGAGGATTCATTGCCCTTCCCACTCCCTCAATAATCATGAGGGTCTTTGCAACGAGGGTGAGGTTCGTGGGGACTTTGATATGAAATTGAACAATGAGATCAATGAGATCATTCACAGATTGACTAAAATCGATATCTTCAAGGGGAAGTTCCAGATATTCATCCATATATTCATAAATGGCCTGTTCTAATACGTCCTGTTTTACATGGAGTCGTGCGTCGGTGAGTTTCATGACCGCTCCGGTTATCATAAGTGAATCCCGACGCACCATTCCCAAAAGCATGGAATTAATAGCATTCTGCTGATTTCGGGGGATAGAACCCATCATACCGAAATCTAGAAAACAGAGACGATTTCCCGGAAGGGCCATCATATTTCCCGGATGGGGGTCAGCATGAAAAAATCCATCGATAAATATCTGCTTCAAGAGAACATCCGCCCCCCGGTCAGCTATTAATGCCTTATCGTATGCCCCGGAGTTATCACGAATGACCTCCCCCAGTTTCCTTCCCTCAATAAATTCCAGAGTTAATATCCGCTTTGTTGAGTACTCCTTATATATTCCCGGAGCGTAGATATATTTGTTTTTTCTTATTGTATCCTTGAACTTTTTTATGTTGAGAAGTTCATGATAGAAATCGACTTCCTTCCATATCTGCTTCTCAAATTCTTCCACCAGCTCAGTAGGGCTTAAGGTGGGAAATTCTGAACCGTACCGTTCGATAATAGAAGCAAGGCGGTACATAATGTCGATATCGGCAGTAATAACTTCCTCTATATTAGGACGTCTGACCTTTACCGCCACGGCTTCTCCTGAATAGAGAACCGCCCTATGTACCTGAGCTATGGAAGCGGAAGCGGTAGGGGTCTTTGAGAAGGACTGGAAAACCTCTTCTAAGGGTTTTCCGAAGTCCTCTTGTATGATGTTCTCTACCTCATGGAAAGGGAAAGGAGGGACCGCATCCTGAAGCTTCTCCAGTTCATCCACCAACTCATTGGGAAACATGTCCCTTCGATTGCTGGCAATTTGACCGAATTTTATAAATGTCGGGCCTAACTCCTCTAAGACAAAACGCACCTTTTCCCAGATGTTGAACTGAGTTATCTTTACGTGTTCCTTCTCCGGAATCAAGCTTGTAAGAAACTGAAATCTTCCAATTAACCCTGCTCTTTTAACGAATTCGCTAAAACCGTACTTTAGCAGGATACTTAAAATTTCACCGTATCTTCCGGCATGCGTTCTTCTTCGAGGTTTTCCCTTTCCCAGTAAATCCATGGGTTTATCTGTGTACTTTTCTTATTTTTTTCCTTCGGCCTTTAAATTCTTTAGATCAACCTCCAGCTCACTAATTTTCACCTTCAGCTTCTGGACTTCTTCATCCCGAGCAAGGCCGATACGTTTCATAGCTTCTTCTACTTTCTCTTCTACTTTTTTTTCGAATTCAACTCTGGCTTCATCGGATTCCTTTTTAAGGTTATCTACAAACTTCTTTCCTTCCTCTTCACCGAGTTTACTTTCTTCAGCAATTTTGTTGGCAACTTCTTCCACTCGCTCCTTCGTCTTTAGAAGAAGCCCTATTCCAGTGTAAACGCCTTTCGTAAAAGTATTTTCCATTGTTTTCCTCCTCCATGGTATATTGTTGTGTCTGCTTCTAATATATTAATTATTTACCAAAAAGTCCAAATTTGCTTCGATAGTGGGGAGAGAAATAGTTTTCAGGGTGTTCCTCTATGTATTTTACAAAAGAGGATATCAGGGAAAACCCCTATTCTAGTACAATCTCCGAATACACCAGATCCATTACAAGAGGAGATGAACTTCCCAGGTCGGAGCGACTTATTGAGGCCACGATCCTTCCACTTTTAACGTTATCCACTGTTCCCTTTGCTACCGGCTGCTCCCCTCCAAGACCGGAAGATTTTCGTTTAATCCAGAGGGTGTCCCCCTCATTAAGGTTTACCCGAACCAAGGGTTCTACAATCAATTTTTCCGAAGTTACCGAGGAAACGGTGCCCACCAGCTTCAGTTGGGTCCGAACAACCTTAGTTTCGGCCTCTCCGCTGAAGGCAAGAGATTTTATTCCCTGTACCGCTGCCGCGAAGAGGGGTTCTTCATTCGCCTTTCTGGAAGTGGCAGCCGGCATAACGGAAAGGCCCTCCTCGCCGACCTTATCCAGGTAGCCTAAATAGGAAATGATGTCCTTTAACGCCTCTTCCCGGCCTTCGGCCACATAAAGGGTCACCTCCTCTTCGGAAACTTCCTTTTCCTCAAGGTCCTCGGTTAGGGATTCGGCTTCAGTTATTCTTTCTGACACGGCAGTACCGGCGGCTTCTTCAGCCTTTTCCTTTTCTTCTATAGCGGCGAGCCTCTCCTGTTCCGCCTTCTCTCTACCTTCCTCTTCTTTTACCAGCTTCTCTTTGGTTGCTTCTAATGAGGTGAGAAGCTCAGCATTCTCCTCCTCCAACTGGGCGAGTTTATTTTGAAGATCAGATATTCTTTGGCCTTTGTCAGAAAGGTCCGTTGTTGAGGATTCATTAAGAGCGGCAATTCGTTCTTCGTATTGGGAGATGGTTTCTCTATTCTCTTCCTTTAGGGCCTCCATTTCGGTTTGAAGACTGCTTACTCGTGTTTCCATGTCGGTAATGCTGTCCTTTAATTCGGAAATGGTTGAATTTCTATTGTCGATTTCCTCATTTAGGTTTGCATTCGTATTTTCAGCGCCATATAGTTGTTCCTCCAGTTGCGCAAGCTGGGTATTTAGCCCCTCAATGGCGTCCTCTCCGTTTTGAATCGCCTGCTGAAGTTCCGCAATTCTCGTTTCTCTATTGTCTATTGTCTGTTGGAGTTGAGCAATTTGATCATCCTTTGCTGTCAGTGCGGCTTCCTCCCTTTGTGCGAGGAGACCGGTTAACTGTTCTACCGCCTCTTCGGTCAAAGGCCCCTGGGCGCCCGCGCCCGCTAATGCCGCTTCTTTAAATGTCTCCACCGCCTGTTCAATATTTCCTTCACCTGCATACCCTTCGGCTTTACGGATTATAGATTCCATCTCCTGTTTCTGCTCCTGATTTTCCAGGATAGTAAGAGAACTATACGCCCTGGAAACGGAGGGTACACTTGTTAAGGCTTTCTGGTAAAACCTTGCGGCATCTTCTGGATTTCCACTTTCCTTTGCCTCGTCTCCCCTCGCAATCAACTCCCTGGCTCCAAGGAGCATATTAGCGGCATCCACAATTGAGGCAGGAGTTGATTCCACCTCTGAAGGTGTCTCTTCTAGTGTGTTTTCCAAATTTTCAATTAAAAAAAGCTCTATATCCTTCCTCTTTGCAATAGCTGGGATTTTCTGAACAGCCTTGTCCTGAAAGATTGCTTTAAGGTCCTGGATTTCCTTCAAGGCGCCTTCGGTGTCACCCTTTTCGATCTTGGATAGTACCGCGTTGTAAGCACCGAGGATTTGATCGTTTACCAACTTCTCCTGCTCCCGCAGTGCGGCCATCTCCTTAAGACGAGCTTCCGCTTCCGTGGAACGGGATTCCAGTGCTGCCTTTTCCTCTTCGAACTGCGCTCTCAGCTCTGCCTCTTGTTGTTCCCGATCGGCGATGATTTCTTCTTTCTCTTTTTTGGCTTTGGTAAGAATTTCCTCGGTAAGCTGCTTCGCCTTTGCCAGTTCTTCATCTTTTGCCTGAATGGCAGCGCGGGTTTCGCTCTTAAACTGGTTCAATTCAGCTTCATATTCAAGCTGTCTCTGTTGCTCTATGTCTTCCAACCGAGATTCGATATCTTCCTCGGAAACTCCCTCTTCCTGCAGCCTCTGTCTCTCCGTTTCCAGTTCCGCTTCTAAGGCCAAGCGCAGCTCCTCCTCCCTGGTCCTTATCCGGCTCTCCATGGATTCCTGGAGTTCTTGTCGTTGCTGTTCCAATGCGGAAAGTTCCTGCTGGATACTGGAAATTTCCTCCTCTTTTGCCTGTAACTTTTCCTGACTCTCCTTCTGGAGCTCTTCTATGAGCTTCCCCTCCGCTGAGAGATAGGCTTGGGTCTCCAGGTTAAGGTTTTGCTGACGTTGGTCAAAGTAGCGCATGGCAGCGAAGATTCCCCCGGCAATAAGGAGGAGGGCAAATAGATTGATAAAAAGGGGAAGAATAAATCCATGCTTTTCCGGTGCCAGAGTGAAGAGGTCCTCGGTAACAGGGATCTTGTTCTCCTCCACCACCTTATCGATCCGCTGAATAATATCCTGTTTGTCCTCATCGGATATTCCTTGCAGGTTGGAGAGTTCAAAGGCCTCTCCTTGGGGAGGGACAATAGAAATATGTGCCTGATCGCCGATATTTTCCATACTTTTCAGATTCCACTCTATTGATGGAATATCCATTTATAATTATAGTTAAAAAAGCAAGAATCTGTCGATACGTAGAGAAAAAAAAGGGAAAAAAGTGGGTATTAGAGCAAAAATTATCCTGATTGTACTTCCGCTCCTGGTAACATCCCTGGTAATTACCGGAGTCATCTCTTCCTTTTCCGCCAGGAACGGAATTACCCGAGTGGCGATGCAATTCTTCGGCTTTAAAGCACAGGAACTGGAGAAATACGCGGAAAACCAGTGGAACCTCCTCCTCCAAAACAACTTGACCGAGAATGAGCAGTACGTCGAACTGACCAAGAACGCAGTCCAATCCTACGCCGAATCTATAATCCGAAGCGGATCGGAGATTATCTATGCTGTTAATAGCAACGGAAAGGTTGACATGGCTACCTCGGACTTCGAACTCCGCCCGGAGGAGAGGGAGAGAGTGCTCACCCTTTTAGAGACAAAAACTTCCGGATGGGTGGAGATTTCCGTGGAGGGGACCTCCCGGGTAGGAAACGGTTTCTACTTCCCTCCCTTTGATTGGTACGTTCTGGTGACAGAGGAGAATAACGCCTTCTTCAAAGAGGTAAGGGAAATAACTGTTCAAAGCGGTATTATCCTCGGAGCGAGCCTTTTTATCTCTATTCTGCTTATTTTCATCTTTGCTAACTATCTCACCGGTCCTATAAAGCGAATCTCGAAAACAATGAGAGATATAATCGCGAAAAACGATCTTAGCCAGCGTGTTCGGGTAGAATTCCAAGATGAAATTGGAGGATTGGCTCATAATTTTAATATTATGATTTCCCAATTGGAGAAAGCCTATCAGAAAATCAAGGAATTCGCCTTACAGGCTGTAGTGGCACAGAAGAATGAGCATAAAATTCGCAATATCTTTCAGAAATATGTACCTAAGGATGTTATCGATAATTTCTTTTCCAAGCCAGAGACTATGCTGGTGGGGGAAAACAGGGTCTTGGCCATCCTCTTTTCGGACATAAGGAGTTTTACCACCATTTCCGAGGGGTTCATGCCGGACGAGCTGGTAACAGCTCTTAACCAGTACTTCGAAACTATGGTTGATATTATTATGAACCGCGGTGGAATTATCGATAAGTATATCGGCGATGCCATTATGGCCTTCTTCGGCGCTCCGGTAAAACACGAGGACGATGCACTTCAGGCGGTAATGGCGGCAATAGAGATGCAGGAGGCACTCTCCGAATTCAACACACAGCAGATGGCTAAGGGAAAACCCGCGTTTCTAACCGGTATTGGAATTAACTACGGCGTGGTAACAGTCGGGAACATTGGTTCCGAGAGAAAGATGGATTATACCATTATAGGAGATATGGTAAACCTAGGCTCCCGGCTTGAGGGACTTACGAAGCCCTATAAACAGGGTCTGATCTTTTCTGAAAGCGTTTATAGAAAGGTGAAAAACAGCGTTCCCTGCAGACTAATAGACAAGGTCGTGGTAAAGGGAAAGACCCAGGGCGAGAAGATCTTCACCGCAAAGCGTTCCTTGGGCGATAGGGAAAAAGAGGCCTGGGCCATTCATCATACCGCCCTCCGGCACTACTATAAACAGGAATTCAAAAAGGCAAAGGTCCTGTTCGAAGAGGTCCTCTCCCTCCTTAAGAATGACCATGTTGCTGGTCTCTATATGGAACGCTGCGACAAATACATCCACACTCCTCCCCCTCAGGGTTGGAATGGAATTGAGGTCCTCACCTCGAAGTAGGCATCTTGTCAATCTCGGATTAATCTTTTGGATTAATCTTTCCTTTGGGCTCTTAAATAGGTCAATTCCCTGTCAATATTTCGGATTTCCCGTTTTAACCCTGCCAGGTCCGGACTGTCCAGAAGCATATATACCCCGGCACTCAAAAGGCCCCAGCCTCCCAACCCCGAAGTGTAACGCAGAGCATCCCAAATACCCAGGTTGTTCCGATGTCCCTTTGCTTCAGACTCCAGCATAGATGAATTGTAGTAATCGAATACCGTCTCCCCCAACATCTTGGCGCTCACCATACCTAAAACCCCGGCAGTGCCGGAAGCAAACATAATGACTGCAGTATCTCCTCGGTTTTTCTTGGCATGGACAGCCTCCACCAGAGCATCGACAAGTACCTGCCGCTGTTCTTCCAGCCGCGCAATTTGACGAGAAAGCAGCTCCTCCCGATCCAATTCCCCTCCCCGAAGAAGGGAAGATTCCATAGCAGCCAGGTCTCGATGAACTTCATCCGCACCGGAATGCAAAAGCCCCAGAGCTAAGCTAGTTCCGAGCCACATAGCGGTAGAACCAAGTCCGCCATAGGCCAGGAAGGTAAAAACCTGGGTCTCGGTGCGCAATGCTGCTGCGTCTTCCGTGTAATTGGCCCTTTTATACCGCTGATAGGCCGCATCCGCATTGTACATTGCCAAACCCGAACCAATGAGAGAGCTTACCCCTATCAGGGCTGTTATTTTCCGGTCCTGGTAGTATCTATTTCTTCCGTCTAAAGCGAATCTGTAATCTTCTATTCTTCTTTCGTACCTCTGAAAAAGAACCTCCAGTTGCCTCCGTTCCTCGTCCGGGTCTGTCAAAACCATCAGGTCCTCTTCGGCCAGAGCATGTCTCGAAATTACCGGGAGGGAAAAGGCAAGACTTAAAAACCCAGTCCCCGCAAAGGTATAGCCTAAGGTATTGAAAAGGGTGGACCCGACATTTCCCGGAGAAAGAAGTGAATCCATAAGAGAACCTGCCATGAAGGAGACACCCATTAACCCAAAAGAGAGGAGTCCTCTATTAAACGTAGCCTCGGCCTTTCTCAGTTCCTTCAAGGACGGAATGTCCTCTACCTCCACAACTTCATCAGGGAGGAACGTATCAGCATATTCTCTGGAAGTCGCACCTCTTCCCCGTTCCGTACCTTCCGTATTTTCCTCTATCAAAAATAGTATGATTCGCGCCTTTGACAGAAGATCCAGATAGGTAGTGTTCAATACCGGGTCTACCCTCTCAGTTATATACTGACGATCGTATTCAGAGAGGGGAGCATTATCCAAGAGGTATTCATGGGCCTTATTGAGTCTTTCGTTCAAATCAAGATATGTGTATTCAGATACCAAATCCTGCCCGTAAACAGTAGCGGGGAAAAAAAGTATCCAGGAAACCACAATTACACCAAGGAGAAGAGCAGGAATACTTCGGATCATGGCTTAACCCCTTCCCCTGACTCAGTTTTTTCCCCCCGAATTTCCGCTTTCAATATGTCTATGCGCTCTTGCTTTTTTTTATCCGGGTCTTTTATGTAATCCAGAGCGAGGCGGGCCTGGAAAATCGCCCCGGCTTCTTCCAGTAACTCAGCGGCCTGAAGGAAGTAGTAGTTCCGGTTTTCCGAATTGGGATACTTTGCACCTAGCTCAATCCAGCCTTCCGCTACGTCCATCCTACTTATACCGGTTTCTCCCGATAAAAACTTCCGTTGTGTTATTTCCACTCTGTACCGTTCAATACCTTCCCGTTTAAAGAGGGGATCGTAATAGATAATGTTGTCGAGTTCTTTCTGGGCATTTGTATACTCTCCCTGGGACACAAAGGCGTCGGCTAAAGCTTTTCGTGTCTTATCGTAGATCTCCGGGACGGGGTACTTGTCAAGAAGGACCTTAAATTCTGAGATAGCCAATTCACCATCTCCTGTGGCAAAATGGATCTTTCCAGCTTTATACAGGGAAAGAGGGAAAAAACGCGTTTCTCTATGTCCTAAAATAATCTGAGTAAAATAATCCAAGGAGTCGTCTAGACGGTCCCGTACCAGCATCTCCTCCGCGCGCTCGTAGAGTTCCTCCGCCTGAGAACCGGCCTGCTCCTGCTGTCTCGGTCGAGGAATGAAATCCTCTCTGAACTGCGCTTTATTGTGATGAAGGGCAAGGTCCGCCCCAATAAGCCCGACACTGGTAGTCCAGGAAAGAATGGAAGGAATGGAGAGGGGAAGGCTTCCGCTGTTAGGGGAGAGAAGGTCCTCCGTTGTAAAAAATACAGAAAGAAGAAGTGAGACGGGTATGGCCGCGTTTAGGAGATGTATTGTGTCTTGCAGTGGATACACCGGTTGTAAAAGCACCATTCCTTTGTCCTCATTCACATCATAACGACCATAGGGGATGCTAATATCTCCAATAGAGGCTGGAAACATCCCAGTCTGAATAACAATACTGTCCTTTCCAGGAAAAGCCGGGATGAACTGGTTACCGGTAAGTGAAACATGAAGGTGCTCTACCGCTCCCCGTTGCACTTCGACACTGGTAGTAACGGAAGAATACCCCTGCCTATCTATGCGGACCGTATAGTTTTTATGCTCTTCAGAATCTAAGAGAACGGGAGAAAGCTTCTTCCACTCTCTCCCGTTGATAGTGAGTTTCGCCCCCAATGGATCAGTGGTAATAAAGAGATAGCCCTTTACCGTATGGCCCGGATTCTGAGATTGAACTCCGCCTATTACTCCAAAGAAAAGAGAAAGAAAGATTATTAGAAAAGCTAAAAGCCGGTTTTTTTTCCCTAATTCCATCTTGAATATAGTCTAACCAGCATGTGGGGGGAATGCAAGATACTTCTGCTATCTTTTTTCCCGGGAATCTCCTAAGCAAAGATCTGAAACCACCGCAATTGGACAATTGCCGGCGGGGTGTACGAAGGAGTTTCATATGTTTACAATTCAAGCTCAAGGAGATAAGGACAGGGATGCGTAAAAAGGAAATGGAAACCACAGGGCTCCTGCATTTGGACAGAGTTATTCAAAGTGTATATGCCGGAGACAATATCCTCTGGCGAGTAGATACGGTAGAAGACTACATTCCCTTTGTTCGAAGGTTCTCCGAGTACCAGCTTTCCCGTGGAAATAACATCGTTTACTTTCGGTTCGGCACCCATAAAGCCGTTCTTGAGGAGAAACAGGGAGTCACCATCCATAGGACCCACCCGGATACCGGTTTCGAGTACTTTATTACCGAAATCCACAGCGTAATCCGACAGAAGGGCAAGGGCCATTACTTCATTTTCGACTCCCTCTCGGACCTCTCTCATGCCTGTTACAGTGACAGAATGATCGGCAACTTTTTCAAACTCACCTGTCCATACCTCAACCAGATGGACACGGTCGCCTACTTCTGTCTTTACCGCTACTTCCACTCCTATCATGCCGCGACACCTATATCCGCCACAACACAACTGCTTTTGGATGTGTATCGACACGAAGATACCCTCTACGTAAAACCCTCAAAACTGGAAGGAAGGCCTACAGAACATATGTTCGTCCTTTACGAATGGAAACAGGGAGAAGACATATTCCCACCTGTAAAGGCCAGTGCAAAAATTAGCGAGATTATTGCCTCCTCTCCCTGGCCGGGTCTTCCTTCTACAAGCTATCGAATGGTAGGGGTATGGGACAAGCTTTTTATTAACGCGGAGTCCGTGCTGGATTCCATACGGAAGACCCAGTATTCCAAGGAGAAGGAAACTGCTGTTCTGCACCAGATTCTGAGACTAGTTATCTCTCGAGACCGGAGGATGTTTGAACTCGCCGCCCGTCATCTGACCATTAAAGATGTTATCGCAATCTGGAAACGAATGATCGGGACAGGCATGATCGGGGGAAAATCCATTGGGATGCTCCTGGCGAGAAAGATCCTTAAGAAACAGAGCGATACATGGTCAAAACTATTAGAGGAGCACGATTCTTTCTTCATTGGCTCGGATGTCTTCTACACCTTCCTGGTGGAAAACAACTGCTGGTGGGCCAGACAGCGCCAGAAGAACCCGGAAGCCTTTCTCGATGGAAATGAGGATGTCCGGGAACGAATATTAAACGGCACATTTCCCAATTACATCGTTACCAGATTTTCAGATATGCTGGACTACTACGGGCAATCTCCAATAATTGTCCGCTCTTCCAGTCTATTGGAGGACAATTTCGGTAACGCCTTCGCCGGAAAGTACGAGTCCGTCTTCTGTGCGAATCAGGGTTCTCGGGAAGAAAGACTGGAAGCACTAATAAACGCGGTCAGAATTATCTATGCAAGCACCATGAGCGACGCCGCCTTGAGTTACAGGAAAAACCGCGGTGTCTTGGACAAGGACGAACAGATGGCCCTCTTGGTCCAGAGAGTTTCCGGTGTTCCTTACGGCAACTTCTTTTTTCCCCATCTCGCGGGAGTGGGATTTTCCTTGAATCCTTACGCGTGGAATAAGGACATCAACCCTGAAGCGGGAATGCTTCGACTGGTTTTCGGCTTGGGAACCCGGGCCGTAGACCGATCCGATGATGATTACACCCGGGTAGTAGCCCTGAACGCTCCTGAAAAACGACCGGAGGCGAATTTCGACGAGGTAAAACGATACGCCCAGCGGAGAGTGGACGTGCTGAATTTAGACTCAAACGAATTTCAGAACCACCACTATTACGATGTTCTTAAGGAAAGCGCGGATATTCCAGTTACCCTTTTCGCGACTCGGGACAGAAACCTGGAAAAACAGTACCGCAGTCAGGGAATGAAAACATCCGCGGCCTATGTGCTCACCTTCGATAATCTTTTTAAACAAACAGACTTTGTTACTATCATGCAGGAAATGCTCCATACAGTGAAGGATGCCTACGGGACCAACGTTGATATTGAGTTTACGGCCAATTTTCTGGATAACGGGAATTACAAAATCAACCTTGTTCAGTGCAGACCCTTTCAGGTCCAGAAAAGTACAGAAACCTATGCTCCTCTTCCTAAAATTCGTGAAGACCGGGTAATTATGAAAGCGGAAGGCGCGGTTATCGGGCATAGTCGACAGATCTCCCTGGATCGAATCATTTATGTCGCGCCTGAAGCCTACGGGAAGCTGTCTGAAAAGAAGCGATACGCTTTGGCCAGTCTCATCGGTGCCCTCACTCACTTCGAAAAAGAGGACAGAAAGAACATCATGCTAATCGGTCCCGGCAGGTGGGGCACCAGCACCCCTTCCTTGGGCATTCCCGTCTCCTTCCATGAGATCAACACCGTTTCCATTCTCTGTGAAATTGACTCAATGCATGAGGGCCTTGTCCCGGATCTTTCCCTGGGGACCCATTTCTTCAACGAAATGGTAGAGATGAACATGCTCTATCTTGCCTACTTTGTGGGAAAGGAGACGAACATGCTTAACAGGGATTTTTTGCAAGGGAATGAAAACTGTTTAACCGAAGTTTTTCCCGATGCAAAAGAGTGGGAATCCATGGTGAGCGTTATAGACATGGCCCATACTTCACAAGACAGGCAAATCTTTTTAAACGCGGATTCGGAAGAACAGAAGGCCGTTCTCTTCCTGGAATAGGATCTTCCCCGGCGTTTTAGAGAACAAAACTCTAAGGCTCTTACAACATTATCCGCTTTCAAAAGTATCCACTTTTGAAAGCGGCAGCTCTGTTTATTAATATCAGGCCCGACATCCATCGCCGGGCCAATCTGTATTATCGGTCCTTCGGATTAGACAAGGCCTTGGTCGAGCATAGCATCGGCCAGTTTTAAGAAACCGGCGATGTTAGCACCCATTACATAATTTCCGGGATATCCATACTCTTCGGCTGCCTCGGAAGCGGCCTGGTGAATAGACTGCATTATTCCCTTCAGTTTTTCATCCACCTCCTCGGCTCTCCAGGCAAGGCGCATGGCATTCTGACTCATTTCAAGACCCGAGGTAGCCACGCCGCCGGCATTAGCAGCTTTGCCTGGACCATAGAGCAGTTTTGCTTCCAGAAAGAGATCTACACCTTCCGGTGTTGTAGGCATATTAGCTCCCTCGGATACCAGCTTACAGCCATTTTTTACCAGGGTCTCCGCGTCTCCCTTTTCTATTTCGTTCTGGGTGGCACTGGGAAAAGCGGCGTCACAAGGGACTTCCCAGGGGCGCTTACCATCGAAGTACTCCGCACCGAACTTTTCCGCGTACTCTTTTATTCTCCCTCGCTTGATATTCTTCAGTTCCATGACGTACTCAAGCTTTTCTTCGCTAATTCCATCCGGATCATAGATGTATCCGCTAGAATCAGAAAAAGTGACTGGTTTTGCCCCAAGCTCCAAGAGCTTTTTCGCGGTAAATTGGGCAACATTACCGGAACCGGAAATAACACAGGTTTTACCTTCAAACTCCTCACCCTTGGTCTTCAGCATTTCATGGGCGAAATAGACGGAACCGAAACCTGTTGCCTCCGGCCTAATGAGGGAACCACCCCAGTTAAGACCCTTTCCTGTGAGTACGCCGGTGAACTCGTTCTTTAATCGCTTATACTGTCCGAAGAGAAACCCGATTTCTCTTCCACCGACACCGATGTCTCCTGCTGGGACGTCCGTATTTGGGCCGATATGTCTGAACAGTTCGGTCATAAAGGACTGACAAAACTTCATTACCTCATTGTCGGATTTTCCCTTAGGATCGAAATCGGATCCCCCCTTTCCGCCGCCCATGGCCAGGGTGGTCAGACTGTTTTTAAAAATCTGTTCGAAAGCAAGGAATTTAAGGATCCCAAGATTCACCGTGGGATGAAACCGTAGTCCTCCTTTGTAGGGACCTAGGGCGCTGTTGAATTCAATTCTGAATCCTCGATTTACCTGGTATTCACCTTTATCATCCAACCAGGGAACACGGAACATAATAACCCTTTCTGGTTCTACTAAGCGTTCCAACACCTTTGCTTCTCTAAACTCCGGATGTTTGTCGATAACCGGTTCAAGACTCTGAAGCACCTCCTCCACCGCCTGATGAAATTCAAATTCACTGGGGTTCCGCTTCTTCGCAATTTCAAAGACATCCTGTACGTAAGACATGGTACTACTCCTAATAAGATATTATATTTACGTCTATAGCATTCTGTAGAATTCGATCATATGAGGATAAAGCTTAATACGTGTGCTGTCAATCACAAAAAATGGGAAGTAATTCTCAATTATCGGAACACAGTGAACCGCTCTTCTTGCTGAGGCCAAGCGAGAGCAGGATACTGCCTCTGAGTTGTGTATATTTCTAGTGGTATGTGAGCATTACTTACCGTATTTGGTCCAATGTCCGCTAAAAATGGTATTTTCATCGGGCACCACCGGCTCAATTGGCATCGCCACCCAGGTTGTATTGAGAAAGTGCCTCCACGTAACATTTTCACAAGTACTATTTCCTCCCCAGGTCCCGCAGCCAAGGGTCATAGAGAAGGGCATACCATTGTCGTAGTTTCCACTATTTCCATAGCTCTGGGGCTGACGTACCATGATCCTGCTTACGTGTACAGCTTCTGCAAGCTTTAGAATTCGATCGTCCCTGGTTGTGTGAATACCGCAGGAATGACCGTATCCGCAGAACCGGGTAATCTTCTCCACGTAGTTAATGGCCTCTTCAAATTTTCCGTATGTGTATAAGGTAAGAACAGGAGACAGCTTTTCACTGCTAAACATGTCCTCTGGCCCCACATCTTCGCCGAGGACCATAAGAAAGGTGCTGCCGTCAGGAATACTCAAACCCGCCATTTGCGCAATCTTTGATACAGGCTGGGCAACAATTTCCTTGTTCAGATGCTTGCCGTCAGGCCACATTAGTTCTCGGAGTTTTTTCTTTTCTTCAGAGTTACAGAGATACCCGCCATGGGAGGACAATCCCTCCAAAGCCTTGTCCCAAACCGCTTCCTGGATTATCGCTGAATTTTCAGAGGAACAGGAGGTAGCATTGTCGAAGGTCTTCCCAAGGAATATTTTTTTCGCGGCGTCCTCTATGTCCGCCGTTTCGTCCACCACCATGGGAGCATTTCCCGCGCCCACGCCATAAGCGGGGGTACCGCTGGAGTAAGCTACCTTCACCATGGGTCCTCCGCCTGTAGCTACCACCAGATCCACTTCCCGTAGAAGTGCCTGGGCCAAATCCGGAGATGGTTCTTTAATGCATTGTACAAGATCTACAGGGGCGCCCACCTTTTCTAAACCGGCACGCATAAAATCACAGGCCATATTGGTACATTTTTTTGCCCTGGGATGTGGTGCAAAGATAATGGCGT
>CAYXSD010000015.1:15745-38310 GCA_964466335.1 uncultured Spirochaetales bacterium | reverse complement strand
CCTCAATTATTCTGTTTTTCATTCTCAGCCCCCAGGAGCTCTTTGTCAATTACCTCTTTCAGGGTCTCTTTCGGCAGAGCACCGGCGGCCATCTGGGGCTTTCCACCCACAGGGACGAAAAGAAGAGAGGGGATAGACTGTATTCCAAAGACACCTGCTAATTCCTGTTCCTTTTCGGTGTCTATCTTATAGAAAGCCACCTTTCCCTCGTATTCCTGGGAAAGCTCATCAATGATGGGGCCCACCATTTTGCAAGGGCCGCACCAGTCAGCATAGAAATCTATGAGACAGGGTATTTCACCCTTATAGTTCCAATCTTTATTCTCTTCGTAGTTAAAAACCTTTTCGATAAATGTTTCTTTTGTCAGCGATTCACTCATTGAGCACTCCTCATTTTCATTATATTAATGATTTTTCTATATAGACAATTTACTATTAAGTTCGAAAAAAATCAAGAAATTTTTCACTCCTTTTTTTCACTCATTTTTTTTACTTCAACCGCTTTTAACATTGGTCCATTTTGAAGGCGGTTCGGTGAAAAGATGAGTTTTCATTTGCATCTCAGAATAGTTCTTCCAGGACATAGAAATTGTTCTCGTTGGTACCGAAAATCATCCAGTCCCGGGCAATGACCGGGGCACTTAAGAGTGAGCCCTCTATTTCCATTTCCCACATTCGTTTCCCCGTCTCCGCGTGAAGGCAGATCAGCTTTGCCGGCCCCGCCCCGGGACAGACAGTATCTCCGTAGAGACCGAAGTACACATAATTTCCCGCCACTGTTGGCGCACTGGAGGTCTGGGTCGGGAAGGACTGTTTCCAGGCGAGGTCCCCCGTCTCCTGATCAAAAGCCCTTACCACGGAGTCCCCGCTTGTGTAGATCACCAGATGCCGCCATAGCGCGGGGGCCATGTAATCCAACATTTTCATGCTCCCCCGGTAGTACTCCTCTATGCTGTACGGAGGGTAGCTCCCCCAATCAGAAATATCTCCGGTCTTCCAGATAACCTCCCCGGTCTTACGATCATAGCAGTAGTAGGTGAATACCCAGGCATCTATGTAGGGGTCCATGGTAGAAAAATAGAGGCCTTTTCCCTTTATGGCTGGAAAGGAGTACCATACGGCGTCGAAGGCAGAGGTGTCCTGGATCCATAGATACTCCCGGCTTCGGATATCGAAGGCAGATAGACTGTGGGGAATATCCGGCGGTCCCGGGGCAAAGTACATTACATCGTCGTAGATCTGGAAGGTATAGTAGGACCATACAGGGTTGTCTATTCTGAACTTCTCTTCCCCCTCGGGAGTGAGAAAATGCGCGTGCCCCTGGTCGCTGACAAAAACAATGGTGTCCTTGTATCGGGTTATGGTAGACTGTACAGTGGAGTCTGCCTGGAAGGACCACTTCTCCTGCCCGTCCTCCCGGTCAACGGCGTATACCCTCCCATCGTTAGAGCCTATATACACTAAGGTATCGTCCGCGTACGGAATGGAATTGATTGCCCCATTGGTCCTGAATACCCAACGCATATATCCGCTGTTTAAATCCAGGGAGTAGAAATTACCATCGGTTGATCCGAAGTAGATGTTGTCCTTTAGAACAACGGGGTTATTAAAAGCAAAGGCAGGCTCCCCGGTCTCCTGAAGGGAGAGCTTCCAGCGGATACCTAAGGGAGGGGTCATAGCATTGGGAGTATATCCCCTCCCGGCGTCCCCGCGGAACATTACCCAGTCTTTTTTCACCTCGCATGCGGTAAAGACCAGCATTGTGATAATAAGGAGAACAATTCTTAGGAAGAACTGTTGTGTAAAAAGCGGTCTCCCGCCGGTTCTCTTTCCGTCGCAGCCTACACAGTATGTCTCCTTTATCATTCTAACCTCGTATTCCTATTCCTTTCAGAGAAAAAATTGACATGGCCCTTCGCGCAGTTGTTACGTAACTTTCTTTCAAAATGTTACGTGCAATTACCCGGAGTTCTTCTGCTTCCTTAGGCCTTGGCTGTTTCCCATCGCCGTAACGAAAACGCGTGTAGGGACGAGCAAACTCCTTTAACTCGGGATGCTCCTCGGCAAATTCTTCGGCAGTCAGGGCCGCCGGTTTTGCCGGATATCCCCTAAATGCAAGCCGCATCAGCAGCAGTACAAAGAGGGCCCTCATCCCTTTTTCGTCGTTCCGACGAGAGAGAACATGAAGATAAAGCTCTCTTCCATATCGAAAGAGGTACAACCCCGCTATAATACCTGCTACAAGGAGCAGCAGAACGCTGCCGACAAAACGCCAGGGAAACACAAACTTCTCTTCCGGAGCTGTGTACTCCTTAATAATAGGAATAACAACGTCCTGTGCATTCGGGTCGAACCCAGGCGGAGGGGGTATAGCTTCGCTTGTGGTTTCAAAATCAACCCATCCGAAGCTGGGAAGATAGTACTGGACCCAGGAGTGCCGGTGGGCAGTAGTAACCAGATAGATTTCATTATCGGGATACTGATTCAACGGCTCAATTACCTTTTGTAACTGTTGTATTCCCTGTCTGTGTGCAGGGGACTGAAGACCCTTGGAGGCAAGGTAACCGGTAACCACTCTGCTCGGTATACCCACCAGTCTGCCTAAAATGGCAGCTGTATTGGAAAACTCCGTACAGTCGCCGGCTTTACTCACCTCCAGGAAAGTTCGCATCTTTTCAGTGGTAACAGAATCATCAAAACCAAGTTCGTATTGATATGTGGAAAACCCCTTTAGTATGGCGTTGATCTTCTCAAAGAGAAGCTCATCTCCTTCGATGAGAGCATCCAAGTGAGACTGGAACACCCTTCTGTCCTCCTCTTCCAGTGGGATCTCCAAATAGTGTGCAAGTGTACTCTTCTCCTCTTCGGAGAGGGGCGGGGCAGCACGATAGTAGAGATCCTGGACCGCGCTGATTCTGGACACCAACGAGTAGGAGTAGGAGAAGGGGTGGTAGGCCGGGTTCTTTACTGTAGGTTGTATAAGCGCGGGAGCATAGGGGACGGTCCTCTCGGAAAGGGTGGAGAGGTATTCCACTGGAACAGGGGACCTCCCGCGGTCATCACTTCCTATGTCGCTTGTCCATGTCTCTAAGAGGCGTTTGTACTCCAGCTGGTTTAGGGGTTCCTGGGCCCGCCGTTGAAAACCGTACACAGGATCGAATTTGTCCCAGTAGGACTCAGCCGAGTAGACCGGGTCCATTTTGGAAACGACCAACATTACCGCGTACTGTTTACCCCCCTGTCCCCGGCCGCGGCCGGAATTCCAGCGCTCTGAGGGGATACCCTGGAGTTTGCCCTCTCCCTGTTTCCCTTCTCCGTCTTCTCCTTCTTTTCCATTTAGTCTACCGTTGCCCGGTCCTCCCTTCCTCCAACCTCCTGCGTCATAATCGTAGTAGGGAGGTTCCTTATCGGGGTTTATGTTGTTGAGGACTGGAGAATGTTCCACAAAGCTCGAAGGAAGAACAAGAAGAAAGAGGAGAAGTACCGGAGTAGCACCCCCTACGAATATCAGACCCTCTCGAATTCCCCGGCGGAGGTTTTCTTTACCGAAAAACCCTGAAAAGTAGAGGACCATCCCATAGACCAGAAAGAGAACAATCAAAAAGATGAGGAGGAACTGTGTAAGGCCGGCGCTTTCTTCGGCCACCGCTTCGGAGGAGCGGGAGAAGCTAATTACTTTATAGAGAACGTATGTAAGGATGAAGGGCTCAACCCAGGCCGTTCTTATTCCCAGAGGCCCGGTGTGAAACACCAGAAGGGTCAGAAAAAAGGAGATAAAACAGGCAATAGGAATGAGCCAGGATATACCGCCTGAAAAGGAGAGGACCGCCAAGGTGACAACACAGACTAATGCCGCCAGCCCGAACCATTTAGCAGGGGTCAATTTTGGCGGAGCGAAGAAAAAAGCAACCACCATTTCCGCCGGCACCGCGAGAAACCAAAGGAGCCATCCCGGAAGATCGTAGGAGACAACGATGCCGGGATGGAAAACGGGAACGCTCATAACTAGATAGTAAAGGGCCATTCGAAGAAAAAAGAGTACAGTCATTACCAATCCTCCCCGGAAGGAAGAAGTTTGGGGAGTATCGCAAGGTCCACCACTCTAGAGGCCCCGCCGGTCCCGCTCCCCGGGTACTTCAGCATTTTACCTCTGCCCCCAATAGCCCAGGGGCCGGGGAGCATTACCTTGGCCTCGGGCCTCCAGAAGGTTGTCTCCGTTATCTGTCGTTTCGAAAACCGCTTCTTTTCTTTCAAATCCTTCTTTCTAGGGAATACGGTCCGATACACCTCAGCGGGGCATTCCAGCCTATTAATAAGTCCAGGAAGACCCGAGTCAAAAACGGTAGTAAAAACAAAAAGAAAAGCGGGTTTCTCTTCGAAGGGAGGGAAAACATCTTCTCTTGTGTAGAAGGTCTCTCCCAATTTTTCGGCGAAGGGTCTCATATCCTCTTTCGTCTCAATGGAGGAACAGGTAGTACCGTGGTGCACCAAGAAGCGATAATCCGGATGGTCCCTCTGAATATTGGCAATGAAGGCCAGAATAAAACTCTTAATACCATTCAACTGAGAGACCCCTTCTTTTGAAGCTTCCCGTATCCCCGCGTTGGGATCAAAGTAGTTTCGAAAGAGAATCGTTAAAAGGGTAGTTTCTTCGATACTCTCCGGAGATATTCTCGTAAATATGTCTTCCGTCCTGGTTGAGGCCTTCCAGTTGATATCTCTAAAGCGGTCCCCCGCCATATACTCACGCATATAGTACTTTTCGTTCTCCGCTTCCCTCTGTTTTTCTACTGAGTCACTGCCGGTAACAGCGTCTGCGGCATCCGAGTCTAGAGATGCCTGATAGGGAAGGACCACTAACCTTCGCTCTTGGATAAAGGGCAGTCTGGATAGGGTAAACCCAAAAATGTCCTTCACCGAGGATCTCCCCCTACAACGCAGTACCCCGCAAAAGGGCAGCCAGAGGGGTATTTCTTCGCTCCCGCCGGGGAAGGAGACTTCTCGGTAGAAGTAGTAGGGCGATTCCTTCTCCACCTTCAGAACACCGCCTATGGAGAAGTGGTAGCGGAAAAAGAACAGAGAATTCCTCCGTTTCATGGCCACCCTGTGCCGGGTGTCCTTCCTCCTCGCGACAAGAGGAGTAGAACTGTCCCAGACAAGGTCCTCCTCATCAATTCCTGAAGCCTCTACCCTTCCAAGGACAGCAAAGAGAATAAGAGTTAACAGAGAAACAAGAGCTATAAGAATCGCATAGGGGTTTCCTTGGCTGTATCCGTTTCCCAGGAGGTAGAGGCCAACCCCGAAAAGAGCGGTCCCCAGGCAGGTAAAGGGGTAATACCGACTAATTGTTTTAATTGTTTTACTTATCGTTTTTTCGGCGGGACGAGGCATCCTAGACTATCTCCCTATTTCCGCCTAATAACTCTCTTAGGTTGTATAATTTCACTAGAGGACCTCAGAGAGCTTCTTTGTCTCCACTGGTTCGGTGTCCAAAACATGCTGAAGGTAATCCTCTGTAGTATCCTGGGAGTTTTTCATTGCGATTCTGTGTGCCATGGAAGGAATAAAAATTTCCTTTACCGTATCCAGAGAAACAAAGTCCTCTCCCCGGAGAAGTGAAATAGCCCGGGCCAAACGAGAAATTTTTATTCCGGCCCTGGGGCTGGCACACATAGCTACATCGCTGCTAGTCCGTGTCCTTCCCACACAGGCAACGATATAGGTAATAATGTCCTGGTGAATGAACACCGAATCCACCAACTGCTGCCAGGCCAAAAGTCGTGAAGAGGGAATAACCGGACGAAAGTCCTTCCAAGAATCCAGCTGTCCGTGCATTGCAATGATCTTGGATTCTACCGAGGGGGGTGGAAAGCCTAGGGAGATCCGAATCATGAACCTATCGAGCTGGGGCGCCGGAAGGGGAAAGAGATGCACTCCTTCCAGATTCATAGTAGCAATGATAAAGAAGGGGTCCGGCAGAGTGTAGGTCTTCCCCTCCACGGTGACCGTTTTCTCCTCCATGGCTTGAAAAAAACTTCCCTGTGTCTTCGGTGTAAGCAGATTAATTTCATCACAGAGGACAAAATGCGCAAAAATAGGGCCTTTTACAAAGACAAGATCTTCCGAAGCGCTGGTAAAGCGGCTGTAACCGAGAATGTCTTGGGGAAGGAGGTCTACAGTGCACTGGATCCTGCTGAATTCATCAATTATGACCCCATCGTTGAAACTATCTCCCCGCTCCCAGATAATAGATCCCGCCAAAGCCCTGGCCAAAGAAGTCTTACCAACACCATGAAAATCCGCGAGAATAACATGCCCTCCCGCCAACTTAGCAGCAATAATATATTCTAGTTTCTTTTCATCGATAAATACTATAGATCGAATGTTATCTACAAGTTCTTTTACGCCTTCCGCGGCATCTTTAACTGTCATAAAATCTCCATACTGGGACCTGTGTGTTTAGTCATTCCATTAGTCATGCCTTTAGTGTAGCGGATTCCCTACAAGATGTACAACCTATCCGTCATATATCGCCACCATATATCCTTAGGACTTCCGATGTGCGCAATCCATTTGACGCATTTTATTACTCAGCCACCGGAAAGGCTTTTCCTATTATCTCTACTGTTAAAAACACATTAAATTCTTTTCTGAGACTTCTACAGACATTTTTATTAGGACATTTGAGGCTCTTTCAAAATGCTATTTTTCAGAGCCTCAATATTGGGTCGATTTTTCTAATTTATTATGCAATAATGAATTAGAAAAATCTAAAGGTAGGGCCACTTTCAAAATTGGTTAATTTTGAAAGTGGCTGATTTAGAAGTAATTTGGAAGTAATGAATTTGACATCGTCCCAAACTCCTGTATAATTGAACAGTATATAGGTCCAAGGTATTGTAAAAATACATAGAATAATAATCATGGAGGAATTAGCAATGAAAAGACTGACTGTTGTGCTTGTACTCTGTACCGTATTAACGGTTTCCCTGGTGGGAGCACAGGAAAAGCGCATCTACAACAACGGGGAGATCGATTATGTACCTCTGGGAGCCAAGATCGCCCTCCACGCGGAGGACAAAGAATCATCCCTCCAGTACATTGAATATTCGGTAAACGGGGAATCCGTTAAACGCTACGGTGGCCCCGTAAAGCTTCCCGAAGAAGGGAGATACTATATTGGGTACAGGGCCGTGGATAATATGGGAAATGTATCCAAAGAAAAGGTATACAGCTGCTTTGTTGACGGTACCGCGCCATACTTGAGGGGTTCTGCTAACGGTCCCGCCTATATGGTAGACAACGAGGCGTATCTTACCAATAAAACAGGAATTGTCGTTTCCGCCGATGATGAACTCTCCGGAGTTCAAGCAATCTATGTCGCTCTAAATGACAACAACTACTTTCGATACACCGGCACCTCCTATATTACCGAGGAAGGAAAACATACCGGTAAAGCCTACGCGGTGGATAATGTAGGAAACAAATCCAAGGTCTACTCTATAACCGGTTACATAGATAATACGCCTCCTAGTGTAAAGATCACACCTAAAAAACGTATTTATAATCTACAGGGTGAGCGATACACCACTCCCGACAACAGTTACCAGGTTACCGCTACGGATGAAATCTCCGGAGTAAAGGAGATAATGGTCTCTATAGATAACAGGGAATACGTCAGTTACACCGAACCTGTTACCCTAAGGGACGAAGGGCATCGTACCATAAGGGCGAAGGCAGTAGATTACCTTGGAAACGAATCGGAGGAAGTTTTTCTTTCCCTCTACGTTGACGATAAGATCCCTGTTATAGAACACGAAGTTCTTATCGACTAGGGACGGGAGACGGGACAGACTGGTACAGATACTATCTGTAATCCACGACATATTAAGGCTCTTAAAAGATAGCATGTTAAAAGAGCCTCGTATCTGTACAAGCTCTAACGAAAACAAGGCCCGCCCTGAGTAAGGGACAGGGCCTTGTTTTTGTACTCTGTGTATGGAAGGTTCCTGCTGTCTTAGGGACCTGCCGGTGTATAAGGCCCATTTTTTTCAATATATACGGTAAGAATCCTGTAATCCTTATCGGCTATTCGATGTTTATAGGTTTGTAAAATTTCCGGATCATACATGGTCGCTGTGTAGAGCACCGTCCGTGCCTCTCGAAAACGAGTGGTTCCTCTACCACTGTTCCTGCTTTCCTCTTGTTCACCCAGGGCCCTGTATAATCGGTATACCATGATATAATCGGCCAAAAGCTCCTCTTTCGCCTCAAAGGAGAGTCCTACAGAAGTCTTCAGTGATTCCAAGACTTCGATTTTCTGACCTGGAAAGAGGAGGTTCGGATCTTTGAGAACATTATCGTTGTTCGAATACATATCCGGCCAAAGATGAGCGTCCTTCCAGTATTCCTCAGTAATGGACACTAGGGTGTCTCCTCCCTCGACGGTATATGCAGTGATTAGTTCTCTATCCTTCTCCTTAGGGCGTATATCCTCCATGGGTTTGTTTTCCGAGGGCTTTTTACTTTGCTCTTTTTGCTTTTCTTCCTTACTCTGCTCATCCGTCTCCGACTCATCCGATGGCTTTATTTCCTCCGGCTCCCGGGCGACTACTTCCACCGCTTCTTCTCCGGTGTGCTGCTCTGCGGCTTCCAAACCTCCCCTTCCGTTGGCTGGCAGAGTCAGAAGAAGGACAAGAAGACAGACTACCAGCACCGCAGCGGAAAGGACCGCAATAAAGGCCCTCCGTCGTTCCTCCTTCATTCTCTTCCTCTCCTCTTTTTCCCCCAGAAGGGCCCTCGTTTCCCTCTGATTTACCGGTTGAACACTGGATTGTCCCATGGTAATTTCTTCCTTTTCTTGTACTGCGTCATTTTGTGATTCTCCTTTGGGAATCGGGACCTGCTCCTCCTGAGAAGGCAGGTCGAAGGACTCCGCAAAATTATACTTCCAATTCACGGATTCAGCGAGGTTGGAAGAAGGCGTAAAAAACACCCTGTAATGCCCTGGAATTGTAATTTCTTCTCCTGTTTGTGGGTGTATCCCCGACCTTTCGTCTACCCAGGACTTTTTAAAACTGCCGAACTTATAAATGGGTACCTTGTCTTCCTTTTTCAGTCCTCTGGAAATAGCAGAAAAAAGGGTGTGGATAAAGTGCTTTGCCGTTTCCCCGCTCTCGTCGGTGCGATCTCCCAGAGATTGAGAAATCTCGTCTATTGCTATTTTTTCATCATTCTCGTTCATTGTTTATCTCATCTTTTAACACATCGCTGGGTTTAAACCGCACCCTTACCCGTCGGGGAAGAAGCATCATTCTTCCTGTAGACGGGTTATACTGCTTCCTGGCATCTTGCTCCTCCACGGAAAAGGTCCCGAAACCATACTCGGTAAAACTATCCCCCCTTACCAGTATTGTCTCAAGCTCTTCAAAATAGGTGTCAAAAAGAGACTTAACCCTTACCTGGGTAATATCCATTTCTTCCGCTATTGCTCTAATCATATCTTTTTTAGTCAACCTTTCCTCTCCCCCATACGCCGGGGTTGAATCGGAGGAACACTTCCGATATCCAGCGCCTTAAGATTAAATATATTAGAGGTTCCTTCCATTATTAGTATAAGTATAGTGCTTTTTTCTGTAGAAGCAAAGCCCTGCTGCTGGAGCCATTCTAAGACTTGGGAACCTATTGAGGCTGCCGCATGGGCAAATAATAAAAACAGAGACAATAGTGGGTCTCTTATAGATCAGCCGCTGAAGAGACTTATCATATTACCTCAAGAAAAATACTAAGAGATGCACAAGAGATTTGAGATTCTTCTTCGAATTGAGTATATTTAGAAGGAAAATGGAAGATCAAACAAAGCAAAAAGAACAGAAAAAACGCAACGCAAAAGCAATTATTTTTTCCCTTATTCTCATGCTCCTCGGAGTTCTCGCGTTTCTGGTACAAACAGATATCTTTATACTGAGAAACTGGTGGGTGATATTCATTCTTCTGCCTGGAATTAGCTTTCTCTACATTGCGCTGGCAGATTACAGGGCAAACAAAGGAATCTCTTTTAAGGCAGTAGTGTTTTTTCTATTGGGGAGCGTTCTTAACGCAGTGGGGGTTATTCTCCTTTTTGAACTCTCCTGGAAGATATTTTGGCCGCTGATTATTATGTTTCCCGGCTTGGGTCTTATTGTTAGTGCTTTTTTTCTTAACAAGTTTTACAAACAGGAAAACAGATTCCAGTTTTTAAAAATCTGGTTTTTTGCTATCGGAGGTGCCACGGTAATCGCGGCACTGTTTATCATCCTCTCCCTAACAAATACCTTTACGCTGAAGGATTATCTCCCCCGATGGTGGGGGATACTTATTATGTTTATTTCCATCGGTGGTGTAGTTAACCTCTTCAGGTACTTTATAATGAAGGTGGGGAAACCAAATTACTTCCTCTTCCACTTTATTGTGACATTGTTTTTCCTTCTTTCCGGGCTTTTTATTTTTCTTAACATTCACTGGGGATATCTTGCGGCCACCCTGCTTTTTATAACCGGTTTTTTTATATTCCTTTTTCAAACCATCTTCGGTTCTTCGGAAGAAATGTCCGAGTAGCTGCCTAATCTCTTAAAGAGAACATTTTCTTAAGGAGCTCTATATGTTTGGGATTATCAAATTGCCCCTAGAGTTCTTCAAGGACTTCCTCTTCCCGAATGATATTTTGATATTCTAAAATGCTTGTTCGAATAAACTTGAATACTAGGGGAAATACCAAATTGTAGAAGTACATCCTCTGAAAAGATTTGGTTTTTCTCTGTTTATACTCCCACATTAACCGTCTTTTTTCCTGTTCAATAAACTGCTCGTATGTGGTGAAATCAGTATCCATTTTTTGAAAGGTAAGACCCTCTTTTATTTTGTCCTGATATTTTCCAAGTTTATCGAAGAGCAAAAAGAGAGTGTAGTGTTCATTTATATATTCTCTGGTTTTCTCCTTGTCTCCTTCCATTTTATCCAAGTAGGCTTTATATTTATTGGGGAACATGATGGTTACGATTTGGTCCTTTCGAATATTTATGCCTTTCTTTTTAAATATCTGTTCTATTGCATTTATAACAAATCGATTTCCCCGGTAGTACTGGAGGAATTCGAGGATCATATCAGACCCCGGTTCTCCCCTGTCCATGAGCAACTCTACCTGGTTCATAATGTCTTCAGGCAGTTTTGGATTTACCTGAACTGAATAGGTAATGAACTCGGCGTTTTTTTTGTCTTTTAACTGCACCTTACTCTTTCTAAAAAGTTCATCCTTGGTAATGTCCCGATAGAACCCGAAGTGGGCCTGTGCCTCTTTTTGGAATCTGTAGAAATAGGCATTTACCACCCCAGTCTCTTCGAGGACCTTGTAAAATTTTTCGGAGATACGCAACCCGCCGATAGGAGCGGTAGCCTCCATCCGTTTCGCATCTATAACGGGAAGCCCGATTACGTCCCACTGCTTTGCACCTTCAGGGCCAAAATTTCCTATGGTCACCTCCCCTACGTTGGCGCCAATCCTGATCCTTATTTGAAAGAGAGCGTTTATTGATTCGGAAACCTCCAGATTGTTTCGGAGGGTGCTAATAATATCAAAAGCCCTGTGAAGTGCCTCTTTTGTTTCTCCGTCCGCCTCTTCGTAGATGAATTTATCATTTGCCTGATTGAAGAGCACGCAGACCCGCTGCATTTCCACACAGGTGTAGAAGAGTTCTTTTGCTATGTACTTAATCTCCTCCTCAGAGCCGAGTTGCTTCACTTTCGGATCAATAAGCCCTCCGAAGTGGAACATTAGGCTGTCCCCTTCAATTTTATTGAGATAGCCTCCATGCCTACGGAGTACCCAGTTGAAAGCGGTGTAAAGTCCGTTTAAAACCGATTGATTCTCCATTGGGCTTAAAAATTTTGAAAGAAAAGTATAATCCGCGATATCGATAAAACCGATCCCTATATGAGTTTCCACCGACTTTCGCGGTATTTCCCCTAACTCTAAAATAGCATCGATTAGCTGCTTTGGAAGGTAATATTCCTCAATTGTTTTTCTCAAGAGAATTTCTTCAGAAGCTTGTTTCAGGGCCTTGTTCGTTCCCTCCTCCGCGTTATTGTCAGCAATACCTTCTATATTCACTTTTGGAGTAAGATTGAACCCTCCATTGCTGCCATTGTCCTCCTCTCCCTGCTTTTTCATGTTATAAATAATGTCTCTTATTTTTTCTATTTGTTCGTTATTATCTTCGCTGAACCCGTTATTTTGAAGAATTTCCTCTAGGTAGGCAGCGCCCCGCTCCGGATTTTTGTTGTACTTAATACGCACCACCTGTGCATGGTTGAGAAGCTGCGTGGGGGTTATACCAAGAGAATTTATTTTCTTTTTTCCATTTTCCGTATTTTCGCTTTCACTATCGCTCATAGTATTCACCCTATGTATTATAGTCTAACAGGATTAGGGCTTGCAACTCAGCTGCTTTTAAAAATTAGGTAATTCTTGAAGCAACCCTACAAGCACATAATAAGAGAAGGTAACAGGGAAGAGAAAAGAAGCACAATACTCTTAAGCGAGCGAAGGGAATCGAACCCTCAACTAAAGCTTGGGAAGCTTTCGTGATACCACTTCACCACGCTCGCGTTTAGAAAAATACTATCCTATAGGATGCACCCTTGTCAATATTTTTATACAGCATATTTTTTTACAGCATGTATACCTGCTATATTCATACGTATACAGTTTTTACTCTTCTTCAATCTTTGGACGGACGGTATGCCGAAGGATTTCCTTCCCGGCAATGGAAAGAGTAAGAATAGTGTTTACCGGTTCCACATAGGGCACGGCAATTACACCGCCGGGATGTTTCATCGAGAGCACTGTTCTTTCGTCTCCTTGCTCATTGATCGCTTTCAGAGTTAGTTCTACCGCTACAGGATAATCCGGGAGAGTCCATTCTAAAATGCCGAATACCTCGTCCTCTATAAGTCCCTCTGGACGGGTTATGGTTATCTGAAAGAGGGTTGAAGAAGGAACTTCGGACCCCGGTTCCGGAGATTGGTTCATAACCGTACCAGGGTTTTCCTCGCCTTCAGCGTCTCGGGCGGTGAAGACGAAAGGAATGTTGTTCTTTTTCAGCTCTTTAAAGGCCTCATTCCAGGGTATATCTATGTAATTTTCCGCTTCAATCATCTGGCTTCTCGGACCTCTGGAAACGACCAACTCCAAATCTGTAACGCCGGACAACTCGGTACCCGGCAGAGGTTTCTGCTCCAGTATTGTTCCCGCGGGAGAATCATCGAATACACCCATTACCGGACGCTTGATCTTTAGCAATGGTCCATAGGTGGTAAAGAGGGTCTGAAGGTGGATCTCTAAATCACTTAACTTCCAGCCGATATAGTCCTCCACCCTGTCTATTATTGCCCCCTTACTAACAGTGAGAACGACTTGAGTTCCCGCTTTTACCAGGGTACCGGGCTTCGGTGCTTGATTAATCACCATTCCCTTTTCATCGGGATTAGTTGAGTATCGCAGTTGTATCTGAGCGTAGAGTTCCTTTTCCTGCAGTTCGATCATGGCCTCTTCAAGGGAAAGTTCTTCCGTGTCAGGCACCATGGTCTGTTCGGCACCTTCCATGGTAAGCAAAAAAGTAACTATACCTGCCAGGACCATCAAAAGGATGCTGCCTAATGATAAATAGAGAATTATTTTAAAAAATCTGGATTCCGGGTTCTCCGATTTGGAGGGCAGGAGTGATAAAAACCACTCTCCTAAAAGGCCCATACGCTATTCTCCTAATGTTGCTTCGAGGAAATCCCTGTTCCCGTTTAAAAAATCTTTGAAAAAAAGGGGCTTTTTCGACTGCAACTGCAATTTTTTTACCGCATACGTACCGTTCCCTGTTTGTATCAAAATTCCTTTATTCTTGTCTACTCCTAGAACAGTACCAGGATCCATCTTGTTCTCTTTTGCTCCAGTCGCTTCCCCCTCCCGGCCTTTTTGTATGTACATTCCCCGACCCTTCCAAAAAGTCCTTGCCTTAGGCCAAGGATAATACGCTCTCACCATACGATCTATCTTTTGCGCACTCAGCCGCCAATCTATGTCGGCATCTTCTCTGGAAATCAATCCGCAATAGGTAGCATTCTCTTCCCTCTGCGTCTGCTCCTTAAGCTTCCCTGACTCCATGTTCTTAAGGACCTTTTGGAGGAGGGGCCCGGCCCTTTGTGCCACCTCTTTTTCCAGATCTTCAGTAGTTTCCTCGCCCTTAAGAATTATCTTCTCCTGGAGAAGGATATTACCGGCGTCCATCCGTTTTGAGAGTCGCTGTATGGTAATCCCCGTTTCCTCATCCCCTGCGAGAATAGCTGCCGAGATGGGCGAAGGACCACGATACTTGGGCAGCAGGGAGGGGTGGATGTTTATTCCTCCCCTCGGAAAGAGATCTAAAAACCACTGAGGCAGGATGACACCATATGCAAAGACAACCAAAAGTTCCGCTGAAAGAGCTCTTATCTTTGCCGTAATCCACTCCGTATCATCTCGTATGTTGTCCGCTTCGACAGTAGGAATCCCCAACTCTCGAGCCTTCAGTTTTACCGGTGTTTCTTGAATCTTTTTGTTCCTTCCGCATCTTTTGTCCGGGTTTGTTAACACGCCTGCTATCTCCGAAACGGAGGAGAGAGCTTCCAGAGGAGGCACACTTATTTCAGGACAGCCTGCATAAAGGACCCGCACTTTTATTCAGGCCCTCAACTTCTTGTGATAGGTCTTAATAAGTCGTTCCCGCTTCTTTTCCGGAAGATGATCAATAAAGAGGGTCCCTCTTAGGTGGTCCATTTCATGTTGGATAACCCTCGCCAGCAGACCCGTCGCCTCCAGGGTCATGGGTTTCCCCCTCCTGTCCCATGATTGGACAATAATGTCCCGAGGACGCTTTACATCGGCGTACATACCCGGAACACTTAAACAACCCTCTTCGTAAACGGAAAGTTCATTGGAGGTTTGGATAATCTCGGGATTTATAAAGACTCTCGGTGCATCGTCCGATAGGTGGCAGACAAAGAGCCTCTTTAATACTCCCACCTGCGGGGCGGCTAACCCGACCCCGTGGTCTCGGTGCATTGTATCCAGCATGGCATCTATGAGTTCCGTTACTGTTCTGTCCACATCCGGTACAGTAGCGGCGGTTTTCCGTAATACTTCATCACCCAATGTAAATACTTCCATTAGTCCCTCACTTATAAAAATACCTCAAACCTTATTGGCAGTCAACGCTAAGGGTAGAATCTGCCAAGACTCGATTAAGGACTTCTCTTTCTTTTTCTTCTGTGGGTATAATACCGCCATGTTCATACCACAGATTGTCTTGGTTAGACCGGATGATTCCGCCAATATAGGTGCTGTCTGTCGGGCAATGAAAAGTACGGGAATATCCTCCCTTTCCCTGGTTAATCCACGGGAAATCGATAAAAAGCGTTTGCGGACCCTGGCCATCCATGCCTATGATGTGTACGAAAATTCATCACTTTATTCGTCTCTCGATGAGGCCCTCTCTCAATCAGTACTATCCGCCGGATTTACCAGACGACAGGGTCGGTGGAGAAAATACTTTTCCCTTCCCTTAGAAGCCTTTATTGAGAAGACCAAAGCAATTGCTGACGGCACCCTCTCCCTTGTCTTCGGGAACGAGGAACAGGGTCTTAAGGACAATGAACTTCGCTGTTGTGATCTCTCAGTACAGATTCCCAGCTCCGAGGCCTTTCCCTCCCTCAATCTCTCCCACGCGGTGCAGATTGCGTGCTATTTTCTCTTTCGCTCTTCTTCAGGGTTTGCAGAGGAGTGCAAAGGAGAGCAACTTCAGTACTCGCCAATAGTACGAGAAGAAATAGGTGCACTGGCGCAAGAGATAACAGACAACCTGGAAACAATCGGGTTTTTCACTCTTACAGGAAAGGAAGAGATGGAGATCTTTTTTCGAGATATACTTTCAAGAGCAATGCTTGACCGTAAAGAGGCTGACCGGCTTTCTAGAATCTTTCGAAAAATATCCGGACTGGCACGCTCATAATTGTAGGATAAGATCCGACACTATAGCAGGCTTGCGGGGTCAACATCGATTTCCGCGTAGACACCCCGCTGGGGGAGATACCCTTTAAGTACCCTCTTCATTCGTCCGTGAAGCTCTCTGAAAGAGGGAGATGAAACCATAATCTGGTAACGGTAGTTGGAAGCTATGATACCGATAGGGCACTCCGCGGGTCCGAGCACTCGGAAACCACCCTTTTCTTTTAGATTCGAGACCTTATTGATCCTCTTAGAAAACTCCAGGGCTTCCCTTTGGGTTGCCTCTTTCTCCTTTCCACGAAAAACAATACGGATGATCCTTGTAAAGGGGGGGAATCCAAGATCTCGACGTATCTTAAGTTCTCTACTATAGAAATCCCGCATCTTCCCTTCCGTTGCCATGGTAATAGCATCATGCTCAGGTCGAAAAGTCTGTACCAGTACCTTCCCGTCTGGAAAGGATCTCCCCGCCCTTCCTGAAACCTGTACAATAAGTGAAAAGGTCCTCTCTTCAGCCCGAAAATCGGGGAGATGCAATCCTGTATCCGCCAAAACAATCCCTACCAACTTTACTCCGGGAAAATTTAAACCCTTGGCGACCATTTGAGTCCCGAGGAGGATATCCGTCTTTCCCGCTCTAAAGGCTTCCAGCTTTTTCTTCACCTCCCCCCGACGCTTCACAGAATCCGCATCGATTCTGTCAATGTGCAGGTCCGAAAACCGAAGCTTCAGTTCCTCTTCCACCCGCTCGGTACCAAACCCAGAATATCCCACATCCAGACTACCGCAGGAGGGACAGACCCCAACCGGGGAGGTTGTGTATCCACAGTAATGGCAGACCATGCGCCCAGCTTTCTTATGGTAGGTAAGAGCTACCGAACAGTGCCGGCAGGTCATTTCCCAGCCGCAACTCTTACAGTGGAAGAAGTAGGAAAACCCCCGGCGATTTAGGAAGAGAATCGTTTGTCTTCCTTCCTTCGCGGTGTTCCTTATCTCTTCGATAAGCCTGTCCGATAGTGGTCCCTCTTTTCCATTCATATCCACCAGCTCTATCGCCGGCATACTGCCTACTAAACGCTCCTCCAAGAACAGGGGTTCTATTCTTTTGTTTTCCATGGCATGAAAGGCCTCAGCAGAGGGTGTCGCACTCCCCATAATGACGGTGCCTTTTGCCAGTGTGCAGCGCCGCATGGCCACCTGGCGCGCGTGGTATCGAGGGGTCCTCCCGGATTTATACGACGATTCATGCTCCTCATCTATAATAATTAATCCCAAATCTTTTATCGGAGCAAAGACGGCGCTTCTTGCCCCTACAACCACCTGTGCTTCCCCCTTCTGGACCCTTCCCCACTCTTTAAGGCGCTGAGAAGCGGTAAGACCGGAGTGAAGCAGTGCCACGGAATCCCCAAACCTGGAACGGAGGACCTCCGCTGTCTGATGAGTAAGGGAGATCTCAGGCACCAGGTAGATTACTCCCCTGCCCTCCCTTACCAGGGCATCGGCAATTTGGAGAAATACTTCAGTTTTCCCGGATCCTGTCACTCCGTAGAGGTAGTAGAACCCCTCTCCTCCTCTAAGGACACGCTCTTTAGCTTTCATCTGTCCCGGGGAGAGAGACTCTATTGGAGGATGGGGAGACTCCCGACCTCCACCTAACTCCATTTCCCGCTCCTGTTTCGCGCCCGGCATCATTGCTGAAACCGCCTCGCCAACGCCGCAGAAATACATCTCCCCCATCCAACGGGCAAGATCGAGAAGCTCCCCGTTAAGAATGGGGACCTCATCTAAAACCTTTTTTATCTGCTTTACCGCGTACCCAAGGTCCCTTTGCTCTTCGTCCTTTACCTCCATAACACAACCGAGGAGCTCCCGACCCCGAAAAGGGGCTTTCACTCGGGAGCCGGGAAGACAGGTATACCCCTCCGGAAGGAGATAGGTAAATGTCCGATCCAGAGGAAGATTGAAGGCCACTTCCAGATATTTATTCATGGGCGTACACGGTCCTCAGCAGCTTGAGGTCTTCCCACACTGCCGGTCGAAGGGAGGAATTTCGCAGAACGCCGCTGGGATGATAGGTGGGTACAAGGGGAATGGAGTTGAAAGAATAGACCTTTCCCCGTAACTGTCCTATCCCGAAATCACTGTTGAGGAGAATTTGAGATGAGATCCTCCCCACGGTAAGGATTGATTTTGGTCTAAGGACTTCCAGCTGACGGCGAAGAAAGGAGATACAGGCGGAGGACTCTTCCGGAAGAGGATCCCTGTTTTTTGGAGGTCGGCATTTTACAATATTACCGATAAAGACATCGCTCTCTCTGGAAAGTCCGATGGCTTCCAACCATTTATCCAGATACTGTCCCGCCCTTCCCACAAAGGGCCTTCCGGATTTGTCCTCCTCCCCTCCAGGACCCTCGCCAATGACCATCACCAGAGGATCCAGTACTCCTTCTCCAGGCACAGCATGGTCCCTGCGAAAATGAAGGGAACAGGCCGTGCAGCCTCTTACCTCCCCGGCAATCTCCTCCAATTGTGCCGCCCTTGAGCCGGATGTATCCTCTCTTTCCACCAACTCCGAATGTTCTCCTTGTATGCCGCCCTGTAAGTAGTCGGAAAAATCGTTGATTATTGAGTAAAGCTCCTTTCTTCTTTCACTCATTTGGGATTCATCCATTGTAGGTCACTCCATGTAGAAAGAGTCCGTTTGGCGGCGCCGGAACCACAGGATTCGGAAGAACGGCACTGGGGAGGGTCTTTCCAAGCAGAATATCCTGAAACCTGTCCTGACTCACGCCTCTTTTTTCAAAATTGATCATCGTTCCCACTAACATTCGTACCATCCTCCAGAGAAAACTCTTTCCTCTTATCCTAAATTCCAGCCTCCCCCGATGAAAATGAAATCCCGCGGATTCTATACTCCGTATTGTATTCTTTTTTCGCTCCCGCTCAAGGGTAAAGGGAGCAAAATCATGGGTACCCGGGAGCATGGAGGCCATTCGTTCTAAGACAACCAATTCAGGTGTGTATCCCAATGCCCAGGCGTATCTTCCCTCCCATGGCCGAGGGATTTGGTCCGGGATAATGTAGTATCGATACTCCCTTTTCACAGCATCGAATCTGCTGTGAAAATCTTGGCTGACCTCCAGGGCATCCAGTATACGGATGTCCCAAGGAAGAAGGCTGTTAAGAGCGGGAATAAACTGTAAGGCGGACATGGATTTTATGTGAGTGAAAAAGTTAGCTACCTGACCGGCAGCGTGCACACCGGAATCGGTCCTTCCTGCTCCGGTAATACCTACCGATTTCTTATGGATTTTCTTCAGACAAGATTCTACTACTCCCTGTACAGTTCTCTCCGCCGGCTGTACTTGCCAACCGCAAAAATCCGTCCCGTCATAGGAGAGGTGGAGGCGAATGTTCCGCTCACTCAACCGTTTCCTCTTTCAGTTTCTGGACCTCATCTCCGATGGTGGAGTGAAGTTCCTTGGCGTTTTCCAGGATAGCAGTGGGTTTGTCCTTCGAGGCCTTCCCCATTCCGAAGATCCTTGCCACTGTCCGCTTCGCGTTCTCCAGAGATTTTACGCGCAGTGCAGGGTCCTCTTTCGGCCCATAAGCGTATTCTAGATAAGCCGCCAAATAGAGGACACCATCATACCCAAAGTTTTTATCTACATCCGGGCCAAAATGACCGGCTGCTGCCATGGTCTCCTTTCCTGTCTGTTCTCGGTCTACAGCTATATTGTAGAAGAACCGGGCCTTTCGATACATGATATTCGCCATATAGTCGAAATTGTCCTCCGGATGTGCCTTATGCAGATCATTGCAGAGCCAGGCACAGCGAAGTGCCGAAATTCCCCTTTTAATGGAGGGGCTGAACTTCACTGGGAATTGGTCGTAGCACATAATTGAGTAGTAGTAGGCGGCCACACCTTCGAGGAGACCCCGGGGCGATTCCTCTTCAAAATTGAGCTCTTCAAATATGCCGTTAAAGACAGCAATCCGGTCATTGGTAGAACGGGAGAGGAGCTCTATTACGTCCGGTTCAGGTATATCGAAATCCTTTTGCATTACTGAATACCTGCACTCGGGACAAACGGGAAGAGGATAAACAAGAGGATACACCTTCCCAAATTTCTTTGAAGGTTCGTAAAGCCTGCGAAGTTCAATAGTCAAATCTCCGGCAATAAGCCGTCCCCTACCGGTCCGCAATTCTTCTTTTCGGAATTTCGTGCCGCATACCGGACATTCCAGAAAGGTTTTTCCAAAAAAGGAAAGAGAAGGTGTGGATGTATCACTCATAAAGGATACCTCCCGGCTTCCGCTCCCTCAATTATAACCACGGCTATCGCGTTGTCCCGCTCATGGGTTAAAGAGAGATGTAAATAACTCCCGCCGAAATCATCAAAGGCCTTTCGCGCTTTTCCACTGAGTCTCATATCCGGTTTTCCGTTATGGTTATTCTTCACCTCAATCTCCTTCAGGGTCAATCCCCTAAGCCCCGTACCGAGGGCCTTTCCGAAAGCCTCCTTGGCAGCAAACCGAGCGGCTAAGGACAGGACCATGGCACTTCCTCTCGAACGGGCAGCGTCTAATTCATCGGGATGAAAATACCGTTTCAAGAGCCTCTCCTCCTTAAGCCAGTGGCGCATTCGATGAATATGAATTACATCTATTCCCATTCCAAGAATCATTCCGTTTCCATTCTCCAGACCCTCATTTCCACCTCGGTGGGGGCATACTCTAACACCAAAAGCCCCAGGGGTACGTCGGGAATGGTAGGAAGCACGTATCTGCCCGGGTCCTCCACTTCGGAACAGTCGACTAAAATATTTACCTGCTCTGGTCGGATTGTTTCCAACTGAAGCTGCGTTCCCTGAACGCGAATCTCACCGCTGCTAATATCTGTGGAATATCCAAAGATAATATCCAGGTCCATAGCTATAATATCCACATCGGAAAAGCTTTTAATTCGTACTGCCTCTTGGATAATTCCCCGGAATTCCACCGTATTTCCTTCAGTAAAAGAGATGGGACGCCCACCCCTCTCTAGGGGTACACGAATGGTGAAAGTCTCCTCCTTCCCGGTTATATCTATAGGTTGGGTAGCGATTGTATTTAATTCCTGGACCACGCTCTTTGGTCCCTCCACTTTTACCTCAGAAGGAGTAATGTAATGCTGAGAGAGCTCGTATCCATGAGCAGGAAATCCTTCCATGTTGGGGACCACCTGCAACACCTTTAGGAGTTTCTTTTCCACATTAATTGTTATTTCCAGGGGGTCAGTTGTTATTTCCAGCGGGTCTATGTGAAGGGCCGCTCCTGATTTTTCGATTCTAATAGGGGCGGAAAACTCTCCCCCTTCATTGTACTTTGTAAGATCCACATAGGGTTGAATGTTGTCCTCCTCAATGCGAAAGATCTCTTCGCGGTCGCCCTTTATCTCTACCCTTACTGTTGAGGGATAATTGCCTGAGAGGAGGAATGTCTCATTTTGACGTATTTCCAGAGGAAGGGTAAAAAATCGCTCATCTATGGTATTAAATCGAAAGAAGAGAAAGAGAAGAATCGCGGCTACCACGGAGAGGACCTTCGCCGGCCAGTTTGATGTTAATTTGTTTAAGAGTCTCTGTACGTTCATGTTGAAATAAGGGCCGTCCTATGTGGCAAACCCGCTCTCCTCCTGTCGTGGTTCCCGTTCCTCCCTAAGGTCTAAGAGAGATTTAAGTAAATTACTTATCTCCTCAATATTAAGATCGTAGTGGAGATTTGCTTCAAATGCCAAAGAAATAGCCCCACTCTCCTCAGATACCACGAGGACCACGGCATCGGTAATTTCCGCCAGTCCCAAAGCAGCCCGGTGTCTCGTGCCGAAACTGCTTCGAATGTCCGCCTGCTCACTTAATGGAAGAAAACAGCCGGCAGCCAGGATTTTTCCTCCCCTAATAACCATGGCCCCATCGTGAAGAGAGGTGTCATGGGCAAAGACGGTGAGAATTAAACTGGAGGAGAGATTCGCGTCCAGCCGTGTACCCGTTTCAATTATATTTTTTAATCCGATTTTTCTCGGAAATACCAGAAGGCTTCCCCTTTTCATGCTGGCAAGCACTTCTACAGCATTGATGACGCTGTCCAACTGGTAGGTCCTCGGACGCGAGGTGAACTTAAACCAATCACCTTGTCCGATCCTGGTAAAAATATTTCTAAGCTCCGGCTGAAAAACAATGGCAATTATAATAACCAGAACGGTAGCCATTCGGTTCATGATCCAGAGAAGGGTGTCCAGTTTGAAAAAAAAGGCCAGGGCATAGACAAGAACAACGAGGAAAATACCTTTTACCAGCTGTATTGCCCTGGTTTGGAGAAGGATTTGGTAGATCTGATAAATCAAAAAAGCAAGGATAAGGATATCCATAACCGGCCTTATAACGGCACTGAATATCCACAGTTCGGCAACCCAATCCATCTATCTCTATCGCTCCTCTATCGGTCCTCTATCGGT
>CAYXSD010000015.1:12252-15645 GCA_964466335.1 uncultured Spirochaetales bacterium | reverse complement strand
GTTCGGCAACCCAATCCATCTATCTCTATCGCTCCTCTATCGGTCCTCTATCGGTTCTCACCTGCTTCCTCTATAGCGGTTAGGACCCTCACCATTTCAGCAGACTCCTTCACATCGTGGACCCGGATAATCTCCGCTCCCGAGAGAGCGGCCCAAGCATTAGCCGCTAAAGAGCCCACCAATCTTGCTTCCGGGGGCACCTCATCTTCCATTTCCTTTTTCAGGATTCTTCCAAGGAATGACTTCCGAGAAAGTCCGACCAGAACAGGATACCCTGTCTCCTTTAAAACATTCAAACCTTTTAAGAGGAGAAGATTATCCACTGTTCTCTTCCCGAAACCAATACCCGGATCCAGAATAATAGACTCCCTAGGGACCCCTTTCTCTTCCGCCTGCCTTGCAAAAGCGAGGAGTTCGTCTCGGACCTCTTTGAGGGTATTCTCGTATACAGGGTCCTTTTGCATCGTCTTCGGGGTGCCGCGCATGTGCATAAGGACTACCGGAACTCCCCAGGCTGCTGCAAGCTCTGCCAGCCTTTGATCATCCCGTAGAGCGGACACATCGTTTATAATATCCGCTCCTGCTTTAAGTGCCTCTTCAGCCACTTCGGCTTTCCTGGTGTCCACGGATATAGGTATGTCCGATTCCTCCCGAATAGCCTCAATCAGAGGGACTACCCGCGCCTTCTCCCTCTCCGCATCCACGTAGTCCGCGCCCGGTCGAGTTGATTCTCCACCCACATCTAGGATGTCCGCGCCGTCTCGAATCATTCCCCGGGCCCGTTCGAGAGCAGCAGTTAGGTTGCCATCCTCCAGCTTTGCCAGCCTGCTTTCTGAGTAAAAGGAATCGGGGGTACAGTTTAGAATACCCATTACCAGGGTCCTTCTCCCCAATCTTAAGCCTCTTCCGTTGTTCAACCTCAACAGTTTCATAACATCAGTATATGCAATTGCATCTATTATCACAACACAGCAATTCTGAAAGTACTTTGGCCTTTCAGAATTAGCATTGCTGATCGCAACGGTGGCGCGTGTCCTAACGGCCTAAAGAGAATAAAGGGTAAAGACAGTTCACTCATTCAAAGCGGACCTTATCCGCTCAATTTCCCCAGCTCCCTGCTGAACAAAGAGATCTACTATTTCTTTTACCGAGAGGACTTCGTTTACGGAGCCCACCGATTGTCCGGCCATAATGGAGCCTCTTTCCACATCGCCGTCGATAGCAGCTTTTTTGAGGCCCCCAATCCAGAACTCCTCCAATTTCATTCCCGCTTCCTTGGCGGTCATTGCCTCCCTCTCTAACTGGGCCACCAAACCCAACTGCAGTGTGATAAAATCTCTGGTGCTCTCGTTTATTACTGCCCTGACGGGTATGACAGGGACCCGCGGGTCAAACTGGGCTGTGGGGAGGGCATCCTTAGATGTTGCCTTTATAAGTGCCTGTTTGAAATTCTCATGGGCAATACTCTCCTCGGAGACAGCAAAACGGGTACCCAGCTGTATCCCCGAAGCTCCCATGAGCAGATAATGGGCCATGGAAATTCCGTTACCAATACCGCCGGCAACAAATACCGGGACCTCCGGGGTTTTAGGAAGTATCTGTTCGGCAAGTACACCCGTGGAGACCGGGCCTATATGCCCCCCCGCTTCATGACCTTCAATAATAAGGGCATCCACGCCGGAGCGAATGAGATTCCGGGCAATACCGACGGTAGGAGCAAAACAGATTACCTTGGAGTTTGTCTGTTTTACCTTGCTAATTGCGTCCCGGGGCGGCAGTCCTCCGGCGAAGATAATAAAGGGAAACTCCAGGGAAAGAACATGTTCCAGATGGCTTCTAAAATTTGGAGCAATGGAAATGAGATTCACACCAAAGGGCTTGTCCGTCTTCTCTTGGGTCCTTTTAATCTCCTCCTTAAAGAGGTCCAGCGGCATGTTTCCCCCGGCGAGCACCCCGAAACCGCCGTTATTGGATATGGCTGAGACGAGGGTGGATTCTGAAATCCAGGACATTGCTCCTCCCAGGATGGGGTACTCTACGCCGAAGAATTCCTTTCCTCTCTTCCAAAGCGCTTCCAATACTAATTCCGGTGCCTTCACATTATCCTCCCTCTGTGACTCATGCCTTATTTATAAAATGTCTTTACTTCTTCTTACGAATACTTTCTTTAAGGAGGTTCATGGCGATAACTTCCCGTTGGATCTGATTAGTCCCTTCGTAGATCTGCGTAATTTTCGCGTCCCGCATCATCTTCTCTACAGGGTACTCCTTCATGTATCCGTATCCGCCGAGGACCTGCACCGCATCGGTGGTAACCTTCATTGCCGTATCCGATGCAAGTACCTTCGCCATCGCGGAAATGCCGGCAACATTTTTTTCTCCGGCGTCTATATTCCGGGCTACCTGATAGGTCAAGGCCCGAGAAGATTCCACCTGCGTGGCCATATCGGCTAAGAGGAACTGAATCCCCTGGAAAGAGCTGATGGTCTGTCCGAACTGTTTACGCTCTCTGCTGTAGGACACCGCCTCATCCAGGGCCCCCTGTGCAATTCCAACTGCCTGGGCGGCTACCCCTGGTCTGGATTGATCGAAGGTCTTCATAGCCACCATGAATCCCATCCCCTCTTTGCCGAGCAGATTTGTTTTCGGTACTCGACAATCCTCGAAGATTAGCTCCCTAGTGGAAGATGCTCTTATGCCGAGTTTGTTCTCCTTCTTTCCAAAATTAAAACCATCGGTGCCTTTTTCCACCAGAAGCGCGGAAGAACCCCGCGCACCCCGGCTCGGATCGGTTAGAGTAATGACGGTGTAGATCTCCGCGTCGCCACCGTTGGTGATCCACTGTTTAGTCCCGTTTATTACATAGTCATCCCCGTCCGGCTTTGCCGTGGTCTGAATAGCCGAGGCGTCGCTTCCCGCATTGGGTTCTGTAAGGGCAAAGGCGGCTATCATGTCCCCGGCAGCCAGCTTGGGAAGGTACTTCTTCTTCTGCTCCTCGGTTCCGAAGAGGATAATGGGAATGGTCCCTAAACCGCTGGCGGCGTAGGCCAAAGAAATACCGCCGCAGACCCTGGAAAGCTCCTCCACTACTATGCACATCTCAAAAACGCCGCCGCCGAAACCGCCGTATTCCTCAGGGATAAAAACACGGAAGAGGTCCGCGTCCCCCATGACCTTTACCAGCTCTGTAGGAAATTTCTGTTCCTCGTCATACTCTGCTGCTACCGGCTTTATCCTTTCTTCCGCGACCTTAGCTGCGGTTTCTTTTATCATCTGCTGTTCTTCCGTTAGAAAATAGTTCATGGGAGATCTCCTTTGTCTTTTGTCTTTTGTCTTTTGTCTTTCGTCTTTTTCGTTTGTTTTTTTCGTATGTACCACCTATTATACACGATG
>CAYXSD010000015.1:0-12152 GCA_964466335.1 uncultured Spirochaetales bacterium | reverse complement strand
GTCTTTCGTCTTTTTCGTTTGTTTTTTTCGTATGTACCACCTATTATACACGATGGTTTTGTATGATGCATAGGATCGCTACCTAGATAATAAAAAAAGTCATTATTTGTTGTCAACTCGTACAATTCGCTTGTCCTCTATTCGAATTCCATAACAGAGTTGACCAAGGTGCAAGGCTGTACTACATTCCACTTTGGAGGTCCTTCCATGTTTACTACGATCCACGAAGCCTTTGCCTTTTTTGAATCCTTCACCAATCTGGAGAAACTTCCTCCCCCTAGTGTTCGTGTATATAAACTGGAAAGGATGCAGCGTCTCATGAGCTATTTTGGGCACCCCGAAAGGTCCCTCTCTCTCATCCATATTGCCGGGTCCAAGGGAAAAGGGTCCGTCGGTATATTCATTTCCTCTATTTTAGAGAAAGCAGGTTTCAAAACCGGGCTGTACACTTCCCCCCACGTCCTTTCCTATATGGAGCGAATCACTCGTGCGGGAACACCTTTTCCGGACCAAACAATCTTAGAGGAAGCTAAGAATATTCGTGATGCTATTCCCGAGCTTGAAAAAGAGGGGTTTACCGGTGAAGAGGCCCCTACAACATTTGAACTCCTGACCCTTCTCGCTTTTCTTGTATTCAGAAACCAGAAATTAATCTGGGGAGTAATTGAAACAGGTATTGGCGGGAGATTGGACGCTACCAACGTTATTACGCCCCGTCTCTCTGTTATTACCCCAATCGAATTGGAACATACGGAGATTCTGGGAACGACCATAGAGGCAATAGCCATGGAAAAGGGCGGGATAATAAAGCCCGGAGTGCCTTTGGTAGTAAGCAGACAAAAAGAAGAGGCTTTATCCGTACTTACACGAATAGCAGAGGAGAGAGGATCCCCCTTTTACATGGTGGACAAGTCAACCGCATGGATGAATACAACCTTTGAAGGGGGAAGGACTTGGGTAAAATGGCAATTTCATGGAGATTCCCCGGAGGCAGCCAGTCTCAAACTGAATGGGGATTTTCAAGGAGAGAACGCTGTTACCGCCGCCCTGGCATTGAAAACCCTGGTACGGCGAGGGGACCCAACCGGGGATTCCAAGGGAGTGGAAGAATGGAAAATACATATAGCCAAAGGTTTAGAATCTGCTTATCTTCCGGGAAGGATGGAGATTGTGAATCGGACTGTTCCCTTTATCCTGGATGGAGCGCATACTGTGTCATCCATCACCGCGCTTATCCGTTCTATGAAGACAATCTTCAAAGGTCCCTACATTCTCCTCTTCGGCTCCCTTTTGGGAAAAGATTTTGCCTCTATGGCCCGTCTTCTGGCACCGAGGGCTAAGGCAATCATTATTTCCAGACCGGGGACCTTTAAAAAGAGCAATATCAATGAGCTTTTTGAGTTCTTCTCCACCCTTCATAGTCGGGTTTTTCTTATACCGGATACGGACGAGGCCATTGAAAGGGCGGATACATTAGCGGAAGAAGGAACACCAGTACTGGTCACTGGCTCGTTTTATCTCGTTTCCGAGGTAAAACGCAGGATTGCGCCGGACCCTTCCCCTGGTGTATCATAGAGTTTCTGGAGGTCAGGTATGGAAAAACTCTTCGACGATAGAATAAAAGTAATCACCGGCGACATAACGACCCTAGAAGTGGAAGGAATAGTGAACGCGGCAAATTCCAGCTTAATGGGTGGAGGCGGAGTTGACGGGGCCATTCACAAAAAAGGCGGCCCTCAGGTCCTTAAAGAATGCAAAGAAATTCGAAAACATCAGTATCCTAACGGTCTTCCCTCGGGCAAGGCAGTGGTGACCGGGAGCGGTGATCTTCCGGCCCACTACGTGATTCACACGGTTGGTCCAGTTTGGCACGAAGGAAAAGAAGGAGAAAAGGAACAACTTGAACAGGCCTACCAGAACAGTCTTCTTATGGCGGAAGAAATGGGAATGAAGACCCTCGCCTTTCCGGCAATCTCTACGGGAATCTACGGGTATCCACCAGAGCTGGCCGCAATTACTGCTTTTAAAACTGTCAAGGCCCATCTGGAAAAGAAGGGCATTCCCCGGGAGGTCTATCTCGTCTTTTTTTCCGAGAAAGATAAGGAACAGTTTCTTAAGGCAATTCAAAGTCTTCTCTAATGTCCCTAAACTGGAAAGAGATCAACCTCATTTTAGAGGAATTACCCCTTACAAACAGCCACATCCAGAAAATCGGACAACCCGATTACTCCACCCTGGTCTTTGACCACTACAATCACAGCGGTCGGTTTACCCTCCTAATATCTCTGGCACAAAATAAAACTCGGCTTCACCGTGTCACTGAAAAACCGCAAAACAGCATAAGCTTACAACGTTTCGCTCAGTTTCTCCGAAGCAGAATACGAGGGGGACGGGTGCTGGAGGCGAAGCAGCTGGGAAGCGAACGTATTGTCCGGTTTATTGTCCGCCGGGGAGGAGAAATTACCCGCCTCTACTGCCGGTTATGGGGGGGCGCAGCAAATAGTATTGCCACCACTGAGGAAGGGAGAATCCTCGACGCTTTTTACCGGCGGCCAAAACGAGGCGAGGTCTCCGGCGGTACTTACCGTCCAGAGGAAGACTTTGACCTTACACCCTCCGCTGAAAAAGAAGCACAATACCAAGCGAGGGACTTTCCCGGTGAAGGCAGTTTTAACAAGAAAGTTGAATCTTTCTACAGCAGTGGGGAGGTGGAGGCGACCCTTCAATTTCAGAAGGCCCGTGCCACCGACTACCTTAAGCGGGAACAAAACAGAATACTTGCTTCATTACAGAAACTGGAAAAGCGGGAGGAGAATTGTAACAATGCCGAGCGGTTAAAAGAGATGGCGGACCTTATTACCAGTAACATTTACACCCTTGAACGGGGAGACCGCTGGCTCACTACGGTGGATTTCTTTCACGATAATGAAGAAATTACCATCGAGCTGGACCCTCAACTCAACCCCGCGGAAAACGCGGAGTCCTACTACAAGCAGTATGAGAAAGCAAAATCCGGGATGAAGGCGGTCGGAAAAGAAATGCAACTTCTTAAGGAGGAGCTGAAGTCGCTTAAAGACAAGGAGAAGAAGATTAGCGCCACCGAAGATACCGACTACCTTGCTCTGTTTTTGGAAAAAACCATAAGAACCAAACAAGGAAAGGCCGGCAAAAGCCTGGAAACACCGGGCCACACCTACCGTTCCGGAGATTACACCCTCTTGGTAGGCCGAAGCTCCAGAGATAACGACGCGCTTCTTCGAAAGTACGTTCATGGAAACGACTATTGGGTCCACGCCAGAGACTATCCCGGCGCTTATGTATTTATAAAGAACCAACCGGGAAAATCCGTGCCATTAGAAACTCTCTTGGACGCAGGCAATCTGGCGATATTTTTCAGTAAAGCAAGGGGCTCCGGGGGAGGAGAGTGTTTCTATACCCAGGTAAAGTACCTTCGCCGAGCCAAGCATGGGAAAACCGGTCTCGTTATTCCAACCCAAGAGAAAAACCTCTCTATTACCCTCGAGGAAGACCGTCTGAATAGGATGTTCCGTGGACCTGAGGACCAAGAAATGTAAAACAATGCGCAAGAAATGCAGTGTGGATTGATTTTTTCCCTTTTTTTTCTCATATTGTAGAAGATGGCAAACAAAAAGATTCGTGAACCCGTAGTATCCGGTATCTTCTATCCGGATGATAAAAATGAATTAATGACCCTTGTTAAAAACTCGATAGAAGAAGTTGAAGGACCGGGAGAAGATTCTTACGGTCTCATTGTCCCCCACGCAGGATACAACTTCTGTGGACCGCTCCTTGGTAAGGCCTACGGCACCCTTAAGAGAGGAGACTATGAGCGAATCCTCCTTATAGGACCTGTACATAACAGAACAGAGGACCAGCTGTTTTTAACCGAATCAGATTACTTCTCTACCCCTCTAGGACTAGTTCCAGTGGACAGAGAAGGTGTGGATGAACTTACTTCTACAAGCACTCGAATCGTCCTGGGTGAAATCCCTCACCTGGAGGAACACTGCCTGGAAGTCCAGCTCCCCTTTCTTCAAGTACTCTTTTCGGAAATCCCAATAATCCCTGTACTTATGGGAAAATCAAGTCTCACCAATGTTCATGTCCTTTCTCGGGCCCTCCTTACCGTTTATGGAAACACCCTGGATAAAACCTTGTTGATTATATCAGCTAATCTTTCCATTTCCGCGGATTCCGCGACCTCAAGAAAAAGCGCCGATTCCCTTATTACCCTGATAGAGAAAAACGATTGGGAAAGGCTTATTACCGATGAACATCGGAACACTATAACCTCCTGTGGAGCCGGTTGTATTGCAGCATCTATGGCTATGGAGCTTGAAAATGGAGAATATGAATTATTAGCTAGAAGAAATTCCTCTGAAATAAAGGGTGAGCTTGAGAAAGAACATGTCGAATATGGCGCCTTTCGCATTACAAAGAGAAGTGTTACATCCCGTCCCTAACAAGAGGAGCAAATGTATATGGAAGAATTTACACTAGATAAAGTGGACCAGGAAAGACTATTAAAAACTGCCAGAGAGGCAATCGGCGCGGAACTTCAACACCGTCGGGCTTCCTTTCTTCCCTCTACAAATGCCTTAGATAAAGAATGCGGTGCCTTTGTGACCCTTCATAAACAGGGGGCGCTTAGAGGATGCATTGGGAACATGCAAGGCACTGGAAGCCTCTTTGCCACCGTTCAGGAAATGGCTGTATCAGCCGCATTCCATGATCCGCGATTCCCGCCCCTTAAACCGGAGGAATTTGAAAAGATCGATATAGAGATAACTGTCCTCACTCCCATGGAACTCTGCGATGACCCTAACAAGATTGAATTAGGGACCCATGGTCTTTACATTCGAAGTGGTGCGCGATCGGGAGTACTTCTCCCACAAGTCCCTGTTGAGCAGGGCTGGGACCGAGAAACCTTTCTGCGACACACCTGTATGAAAGCGGGTCTTCTTGGGGATTGTTGGAAAGAGACGAATACGGAATTATACACCTTCCGAGGAATCATCTTCGGCGAAAAAAGCTAAATACTAGAGGAGTTACTGCGGGAAAAACCAATGGAGAAAAAGATTATTGCGCCATTTAGTGAAATACTTGTAGAACTTGAGATTGACGGAATTCCTCGTTTGGGGATGAATATCGCTTCGAAAAGAAGAAACCGGGCAGCCACTCAATTCGCCGAGGTGAAAAATAGCGAAGGGAGCTTGTTTTATAAGACATCGGAAGGCTTAAAAAATAAGCCTTGGAGAATCCTCGGAGCCTTAGAGAAAGAGGGGAACATCTACCTCTACGGAGACATGGTCAGGGGCAGGACGCTGACACAAATCCTAAAACAGGCAGACCCGAACGACCTCGTTTACCTCCATCGCCTGGCGGAAGTGCTTAAGGCAGCTGAAGAGAAAGATTTCTCTCTGGGGAGGATCAATTCAGAAGGCATTATTTTCACCGAAAACGGAGAAGTCCTTCTTTTACCGAGAGAAATTATGGACCTGCTAGCAAGTCAACAGAGTTCGCCGTTTCTCTATACCGCCATGGAACTATTCAACCACCCTGAAAAAAAAGAGGAAGAGGGATACGTCTTCTCTCTCGGCGTTCTCGCCTATCTCTGTATTACCGGCGGCTATCCCTTTACGGCGGACGATGAAATTGAGCTGCATAAAAAGATGCGGGACTTGGCAATCCTCTCCCCCAGACAGAAAATACCTGAACTGAAAGAGGAAATATCAACTTTCATTATGAACTCCCTGGGACAGGAAAAGAGCGCTCTTCCCGGTTTAGAAGACTGGATAGATGCCCTCCGCTCCTGGACCGAAATGGATTCCCTCTACCGTGAAATTAGCAAGGTGGAAAGGGAAGAAATTGTCGAGAAGGCAAAGAAAATCGAAAAACGCAGAGAATCCCTCTACTCTACTAAATATTTTTTTGAAAAACATAAAAAAGCCATTATTATTGCCGGGATTGTAACAGTTTTGGTAGTGGGAATGGTGGTAAATATTCTCCGGGGTGTTATGGCCCCCCCTGTTACCGAAGGAATGGGTCCGAGAGCGGTAGTAGAGCTATTTTATTCAAGCATTAATAGTTTCGACCATGCGGCCATTGAGGATGCCGTAGTCAAGGGAGTAGCCAAGGAGGAAATCCGCCAGGCTACTAACCTCTATGTTATTTCACGAATGCGATTGGCCTACGAGCAAAAAACCGGATTCATTCCCGCCGACCAATGGATAGCAGAGGGCGAACCGGAACTGGCCAGAGATGAAACCCTCTACGGGATCGCAAATCTTTCCATTACACCTATAGGGGAAACCATTTTTAAGGCGGAATACGATCGATGGCTTCCCGGAAGCCGGGAATTGGAAGAAGCAGCCGAAAATCCTAAGGATGAAACAAGCCTGTCAGTGGAAAAACATCACTTTGTGGATACTCTCTACCTCGCGCATGATGGCCGCTACTGGGTAATAAACCGAATTGAACGAGAACAGGTGGAATAAACAGGCTAATACAGAGTTATTTCCCTAATCCGGTAATCTGTGAAAAGGCGTAGATTGCCGCTCCGATGAGAATACCGCCGGAAACCATCAATCCAGCTCCAAACACCTGATTCGCTGGTTGAGATAGGCCTAATAATTCCTCTCCAAAGAAGAAGGTGGTTATTCCTATGCTTTCAGCGAGAAATCCGGTGGTTAGCAGACCGATTCCGGCGTTGTTGTACTGTTTTTCTAAGGATTTCCTCTCCGCCTCAGTAAGTACTTCCTGGTCCTTGCCTTCCGCTAATTTTTGCTCTTCTCTCTCTTCTCTCCGGTCTTCTTCTCCCTTCTGTTCCTCCGAATCCTTTTGGGTCTCTGTTTCCGATGTCTCTTCTGCCTCAGCAATATCTTTTTCTGGGCCTTCCTCTTTGGAAGTTTCCTCTGTGACTTCAGCTTTGAAGTCCTGTTCTTCCCAGAAGTCTCGAATCTCTTTTTCCACAGGTTTGGGAACCATCGCCCTCTCCAGGACCTCCCCCTTTAGAGCTATCATCTCGCCTGATTGAAGCACGATGGTTTCTACCACCACTTCCTTTTCTATGGTCTGATCTCCCTCCTGGACTTTTATCTTTTTGATCTTGTCTACCACCACCTTACCTTCAAAACAGTAGACATTTACGGTACTTTTCCCCTCCTCTCCGGAAATAGCGAGGATATCATAGCCAAAATCGGTGCCCCGTACTCCGGCTGTTACGCTGGGTCCTCGGACTAAAAAATCTTCCCGGTTAAAGAGCTTGTCTACCCTAGCTCTTACTCTGCCATAGGTAAGCCTGAATGAACCGCTTCCTCCCCGGCCGCTCTCCTCTATGGTGAAACTGGTATTTTCCGAGATTTTAAAGAGGTTCTTTGAGTTTGTTATTTGTATTTCCAGGAAAGAACCTGGGTCCGTGCTAATAAAATCTCCTTCGAATACCTCCATTCCCAAGACATTGTCATAGGTAATATCGTAGACTTCAGATTGTTCACCGGTGCCTATAGTGAATTGCATACCCTCGGCATAGACAATCTGTCCTGCCGCCTGTTGGGAATAAGCATACCCACAAAGAGTAAAAAAGACTAGTATAAAGAGGAATAGTTTTCTCATAACATTATAAAGTGTATACCCTTTTTAGAGAAATAGCAACTTTTGATTGATTTTCGGGGGATTGATTTTCGTACGCCCTAAAGAAAATTCGGGGGCTGCTTCTTAGATTATGGAAAAGAATTCCCCTATTTTTTTCATCATTCCGGAGAAATCCTCAGGAGAATACCAATGTACATCGGGTAACTTTTTAAAAAAGGTGATTTGCCTCTTCGCGTAACGGCGGGTCTGCCTCTTAATCCTCTCCTTAAGCATGGGAATGGATATACATCCGGTACGTCTCATTACAAGGAAATCTTTGTACCCGATGGCCTGCATGCCGGGGTCTGCTTCCGAGTATCCTCTTTGTAATAGATCCTTCACCTCCTCCCGGAAACCCTGTGAGAACATCTTATCTACCCGGCGGTTAATCCGTTCATAGAGAAGTTCTCTCGGGCGTTTAAGACCGAGGAGAAGAAAATCATAGTTCTGCCGAGGGCTTTCCGGAACCTTACATGCCGAAATGGGATCGCCGGTAACCTCCAGCACCTCCAAACCCCTGAGGACCCTGTAGGTATCGGCCGGATACAGTCGTTTCGCGGTCTTTGGGTCTTTCGCCATGAGACGACGGTACATTTCCTCCTCTCCCCATTCTGCCAGTTCTTCTTGGAGGCGCCTTTTGACCTCACTATTTCCCCGGGGTGTCTCCGGTAGGCCAAACATGAAATTCTTCAAGTAGAAAGCAGTACCCCCTGCGAGCACAGGCATACCTCCTCTCTCCAGGATTTCCTTTACCGCGAAATCGGCACTTTTTACAAAATCACCAACGGTAAACTGGTAGTCCGGGGTAACAATATCAATAAGATGATGAGGGACCTGAGAGAGGACCTCCTGATCGGGTTTTGCTGTGCCGATATCCATATACCGGTAGACCTGCATAGAATCCGCGTTTATTACCTCCGCGGTTTTAAGCCCGGATATTTCAGCGGCACTTCCAAAGAGATGAGTAAGGACCTCCGTCTTTCCCACCGCTGTGGGACCGAAGAGGAGTAATACTTTTATACCTTTTTCCACGGGAATAGATTATTTTTCTTCTAAGCGGAAGTCAACCTGTTTCGTTAGTACCTGCTTCAGGGCAACGGAAACAACCTTGCCGTCGTTTTTGTGGATTTCCTCATCGTCGGTAAGGGTTATTTGCACGGCCCTCCGTATCGCCGCGCAGGTCATTTCATATACATTATCACTATTGTCTATAAGACGGTCCAACGGAATGATCATTGCTTTACTTTCTCCTGATAAGGTGCACCCGGATTTTTTCTCGGTTCTAAAAAAACAGGCTTTGTTATACGATATTGAGGCTCTGAAACATGATACTTTTGAACGAACCCTAATGAAATATACATGTTTTTTACCTTTGTGTAAACATCCTTCTTCTTACTCTTTCTCTGTGTTACTTGACCTCCCTCCGATCTCCCTTGCCCTCTGAACGATTCTTTCCGCTACCTGGTATTGGTCAAGCTCTTCTACATTTACAATGAGATCGGCAAAGCCGTACTCCTTCGTATCAATACCGTAGAGATCGAGATACCTGGCATGGTCTTTCTCGTCCCTCGCCTTTGTTTCGCGGAGGACCTCCTCGTAGGCACCCCCCTCCCTTTTCCGGATACGTTTCGCCCTGACCTCTAAGGCGCCATCGAGATAGACCTTCAAGTCCGCGTCCTCCAAAAGCCAAATTGCTAGTCTCGAACCGAGGACGCAGTTACCCTGAGAAGCCAACTCAACCTGTTTTTTGTCGAGATAGAGGTCCCACTTTGTATCGTTATCCGCCATTTCATGAAATTCCTTGAAGGGTATGTTCTGTTCCTCCGCTATATCGTGAAAGGTGTAGTTAATACGTGTAAGCCCTAATGTCTCCGCGACAATTCTGCTCACACTGGTATTGCCGCAGCCACTCTTCCCGGATATCGCAATAACCATGCCGTTTTTCCTCCCTACTCCACGTTACGAAGCTGCTCCCGAATATTTTCAAGGCTGTTTTTTGCCTCCACTACTCCCCTATTTATCTCCAAAATGGTACTCTTTGAACCGATAGTGTTAATTTCCCGATTTATTTCCTGACAGAGAAAATCCAATTTTTTCCCAATGGCCCCTTCTTCTTTACTCATTTTTTCGAATTCCCCCAGATGACCCGATAACCGGGAGAGTTCCTCCTTTATGGAAAACCGTACCAGCAGTACGGCGGTCTCCGCCAATATCCGCTGTTCGTCCACTCTGTCGCCCATGACCTGATCAAAACGTTCTCTTAAGGTAGAGGTAATATGTTCCTCTAAAGCATTGGTATTTTTTTCAATAAGGGAGAGCATCTTTTTTACTCCGTCTACCTCTCGCTGAATGTCCCGGGCTGTTTTCTCCCCCTCCACGGTCCGGGTCTTCTCCAAATCCGTAAGGACCCCGTATAGAAGAGGAAGGACCTTCTCCCAGAGGGTATCCAAATCCCTGGTTTTTACCGTCTTTATAATCCCCTCCATCTGCAGCAGATGAGAGAGGGTAATTTCTTCATTTTTCGGGACTGTGTACTCGCCTAATTCCTTAAGCACCGACGAAAAGGATTTCGCGGTACTAGTGTCCAAGAGGACCTCCATATTCTCCTCTAGTTCCCTTGTTCGGAGGTTTACCTCTACCCTGCCGCGAAGTACCTTCTCTGCCGCAAGTGCTCGTATCTTCGGTTCTAAAGGCGCCATGTAGGGAGGAAGATTAACGTAAATATCCAGGTAGCGATTATTGAGAGACTTTATCTCTACAGTACAGTGAAATTCTTCATCCTGATATTCCCGATACCCGAATCCGGTCATACTCTTCATTACGTGAACTCCTTCTCTTTTGAAAATATCTTAAACAGCTCATCCCCTAAAACCCAATTATTGCCCGCGCCAAGGGTAAGAAAGAGGTCCCCCGGGCCAAGGAGTTCTTGTACAAACTCCCTGGCGTCCATAATCTCCGGAAAATAGTGGACACCATGATTTGGGTGCTTCTCCTTTAGAAGATGAAAAAATTTCTCATCCAATCCTTCCCCTTTGTCACTCTCCCGAGCGGAGCTGTAGATCTTATGGAGGACTACCTGGTCGGCAAGGTCGAATGCAGCGGCAAAATCCATGAGCAGGGCTCTGGTTCGTGAGTAGGTGTGGGACATAAAATCGACAATTATTCTCCTCTGGGGATAAAAATCCCGTATCCCCGCAAGGGTTTTTCGAATAGCCGTTGGATGATGTCCGTAGTCATCCATGAAGAGAACTCCTCCAGCTTCTCCTAATACCTCACTCCGTCTCTTACTTCCTTTAAACAATGAGAGGGCCTCACGGATCCTCCTTTCCCGTTCCGGGGGACTCAAGGAAAACTCCTGTTCCTTCATTAGATCTCTTACCAACGCTATCGCCGCCGACGCGTTGAGCAGGGAGTGTTCACCGGGGATGGCAATTTCATAAGGGCCCCAGCCCCCGGCCAAGCAAAATCTGCTCTTTCCCTCCTCCTTTACCGCATCGATGATCCTGTAATCTCCCGCAGCGCTGAAACCGTAGGGGACCTCTCTAAGACTGGGATTGCGCTTTACGATACTATCCACCACCGCCCGGGTACCTTCGTCATCATTGCAGTAGATGAGTCCTCCATCCTCAGGAAGAAGACCCCCAAATTGAATAAAGGCGTTTTTGATATCTTCGAAATCTTTGTAATAATCGAGGTGGTCCGGCTCAACACTGGTAATAATGAGACGCTGTGGATGGAAAGAGAGAAAATGCCTGCGATACTCACAGGTTTCTGCAATGAAGAATTGCTCACCGCCGTTATAGGTTGATCGGCCTCCCAGTGAGTGGACAGCGGACCCGACGAGGACCTGAGCGGGAAAGGATAAACCTTTAAGGATTGTTGCCGCCATAGCTGTAGTAGTAGTTTTCCCATGTACCCCGGAAACAGCAACAGAATTTGAGAGAGAGGAGAGATACCCGAGAGCTTCGCTATACTCCATTACGGGGATCCCAAGGTTGACTGCCCTTTTAAGCTCCGGATGCCTGTGTCTGTCGTAGGCGGCGGAGTGAACGATAAGGTCTGAACGCGGATCGAGGTTTTCCTCTCGAAATCCCTCATAAAAAGATATGCCAAGATCTTTGAGCACCGCGTCGGTGTAGAACACTTCCTCTACATCCGAACCAGATACCCTTGAACCACGGGCTAAGAGAAGCTCCGCCATAGCTGCCATGCCGGTCCCCTTTATCCCCACACAGTAGACCCGTTTACCCTTAAGCGTTGATATTTGTTTTTTGTCGAAAAACCCTTCACTGTCCTGGTTTTGGGGATACTCCGTCATGGGCGTCATTCTAATAATAAAGGCCCCGGTTGTCTACGAAAGAATTTCATCAACAGCAATTTTAAAGATAGGACCGATTTTAAATCAAGCAATTCCCGACTGCTTTTAAAAACAGCTGAACTGTCAAAAAGATCACAACGTATTAAGATGACAGATGTCCCGTTCCAAAGCGGAGGAGAAT
>CAYXSD010000014.1:36431-38861 GCA_964466335.1 uncultured Spirochaetales bacterium | reverse complement strand
AAAACTCTCTGAATTAATGAGGTTTAGGCATTTCAAACGATACTATTTTGAAATGGATTTCGACTGGAGAAAAATTGACTTTCTGACACAGCTGTTTCGTGAATCGATACCTCTTTTAACCGCCGATCTGCGTGCGTTTGAAGCAAAAATTAAGACCGCGCTGGGATAGCGTACATGGATTCTGATTCATGAACATGAACATTCTTCGCGAAAAAATTTGACAAACCCCTATCAATCCCCTATATTTTTTCGTAACAAAAAAATGTCAGAGAAAAACGACGAAATCTTCAACATTCTAAGGCAGAAAGCCGAAGCACTCTTTAAGCAAACAGAAAAAAAGAACCTTCAGGAAGAATTTGAGGACGTGGAAAGACTCCTTAAAGAGCTTGAGATGCAGCAGCAGGAGCTTAAAAGAGAAATTGAACAGCAGAAGAGGGCTGCCGGTGAAATTTCCAGCAGGAGTACCATCGAAAAACTTAACAACCGCATGGAAGCTGCTCTTCGCAGTGGCAATATGGCCTGGTGGGAACTGGAGCTTCCCTCCGGAAAGGTGATCTTTAACGAGAGAAAAGCTACGATTCTAGGATACAACCCACAGGAGTTTACCCATTACACGGATTTTACGAATATAGTACATCCCGATGATTACGAATCGACCATGGACGCCTTTCGAAGACATCTGGACGGGACAGCGGAAACCTACAGTTGCGAGTATCGTATCCGGAACTCCGCAGGCGGGTATCTGTGGTTCCGGGACTTGGGAAAAATAACAAGCCGGAAAAATGGCACTATCACCTTAACCGGCATCGTTACCGAAATAACCGGGGTCAAACGTACCCGGGAAGCCATGGAGCGCTTCCGGGCCGCCGTGGACAACAGTTCGGACCAGGTCTTCCTCATCGACCGGAACTCCATGAAATTTGTCGATGTAAACAATACCGCCTGCTCCGCCCTGGAATACACCCGGGAAGAGCTGCTCTCTATGGCTCCCCAGGACATAAAGCCGGAGCATACTCTTCAAACCCTGACGAAGGAACTGGATACAGTCTTGGAAGAACCCTCAGGGACGGGGGTCATCGAAACGCTGCACCAAAGTAAAACAGGTAAACAGATACCCGTGGAGGTACGGCTGCGGACCTTTGAAACGCCCGGCAATACCTACATTATCGCTGTTGCCCGGGACATGACTGAGCAGAGGAAGATAAGGGATGAATTGGAGGTGGCGAACCGCCGGTTTCTTACCATCCTGCGGCATATCAATGTAGGAATTCTGGTTGTTGCCAGACAAAGCCGGGAAATTCTCTACGTAAATCCCTATATGCAGTCTTTCTATCCCGACCCCCTGGAGCATAAGCTCTGTACCCAGGTCTTTGGCTACAAGGAAGACCTCTGTCCCCAGTGTCCGGTCCATTTCGACTCGGGAAAGACAGAAGAAGAGAAGCATGAATTCATTACCTCCGAGTATCATCTACCGGATATAGAGAAATATTTCCTCCTGCAGATCAGCCCCATTCAATGGGTAGATAAAAGTAAAGCGGCTTTGATGATCCTTACCGATATAACGCCCCTGAAGGAGGTAGAACAGCTTAAGGACGACATCGGGCGAATAACCCGGCATGATCTTAAAAATCCTTTAACCGGTATTCTCGGAGGGACCCAACTGATTTTAATGGACGCGGAGAGCGGTCTCGCGGAGGAGCATAAAGAGTATATTGAAATGATCGAAGAGTCCGGGAAGCGGATGCTTGCCATGATCGACGAGTCCATGGGGCTCTACAAGATGGAAAAGGGACTGTACGAGGTACAGCAAGAAGAGATCAATCTGGATGAGCTCCTAAAAAACATTGTGGAGGAACATCGGTCCTTTATCGACGGACAGCAGATTAACGTAACCTTTGAACTGACACCATCTTCGGAAGGAACTCGGGGCCCATTTATTGCCCGGGGTGAGCAGCTTCTCTGTTATTCACTGTTTTCAAATATTATAAAAAACGCCTTAGATGCTTCAAAAAAGAGAGACCCTGTAAGGATTTCCCTCGGAAAGGATCCTGAAGGCCGGGTAGATGTAAGCGTCTGGAACCGGGCGGCGGTCCCCAAAGAGATACGGCACAATTTCGGAAAAAAATACAGCACCTGGGGAAAAACCCGGGGGACCGGCCTGGGTGTCTACAGCGCCCGGCTTATGACGGAAACCCAGGGCGGAAAGTTTTTCTGGGACTCTTCGGAAGAGGCCGGCACCACCGTACGGGTAAGCCTGCCGGCTGCGAGGTAGAGCAGCCTTTGTCTACTAGGAGACTATGTGCCGCATTCAATGTCTATTACATTCATACTTCATCACCGGGCAGGGGGGGTTGGTCTGGAATTCCGCTTAATAAGGTATCAGCATCCAATTGGGGAATATCTTTTAATGTTTCATGAAGCTGTTTCAAG
>CAYXSD010000014.1:32872-36331 GCA_964466335.1 uncultured Spirochaetales bacterium | reverse complement strand
GAAGGGATTCCCATTATTCGATATAGTATCCTGTATGTTTTTTCTCCTACGGAGATAAGGGAAACCGGATAACGAACTCGGGATGGGATGTAGGGACAAGTTCTACCGTTCCCCCTATCTGCTCGGCAAGGGCCGCTATGAGTCGGAGACCCAGGGTTTCGGGGTTATCTAAATCAATTCCTTCGGGAAAGGGTCCGCCGTTATCGGAGATCCTTAGCACTAGGTGGTCTTCCTGTTCTGCCGAAAGCTTAAGGGAAAGAGAGAACACCGGCTCCTCCGCGGTAAAGCCGTACTTCATGGAGTTGGTGGCAATTTCGTTTATAATAAGCCCCAGTGGGACCATGGTTTTTGAGGGAAGAAACACTTCGTCCACATCGTAGTCCACTCGGACTTTTTTCTGTGTAAACCCAGAAAATACGGCGTCTAGAAATTCACGTATATAGAGATTACAATCGATTTGTTTTTGGTCCTCGCTGGTGGAAAGCTTCTCGTGGACCAGCCGGATCACATCGATCTGATGCTCCAAATCGGATAGATCGACAACATCGTCAACTTCCGAACTCTTCAGGTTAATGAGAGAAGATATCATGAGAAGGTTGTTCTTTATCCGGTGGTTTATCTCCTTTAGGAGGAACTTTTTCTCTTTTAAAGCCTCTTTCAGCTCCAACTCCGCGAATTTGCGTTTTGTTATATCTCGGATAATTGCCCCAACCCATATGCCCTTCTCCGTATCGATACTGAACATTTTTGTTTCAATGATTTTTTTTTGGCTGCCGGGAGGAACTATCTCACTTTCTATTACCTTCTTAAGCCATTTCGACTTTCCGGTACGATAGAACTCCCGCATAGTTTTTCTTTGGTGGTCTTCGAAATCTTTCGTTCTCTGCTCAGGAGGTGCCAACTCTATTTGGATTTCCCAAAAAGGTCTTCCTAAGACATTCTCCTTCGCTTTACCCGATATCTTCTCCAGAGCGGGGTTCCAATCTGTTATGTTACCTTCTTCATCGGTAAGAACAATTCCATCCTCCGCGTGTTTTACAATACTATGGGTTTTTTGCTTTTCAGCCTTCAGCGCCTCTAAGTTGGCCTTCTCCTCGGTGATGTCCGTAATAAGCCCGAAGGTCCCTAAGAACCGGTCGTCGGAAGAGATATAGGGAGAAGCGTGTACCCGGACGGTTCGCCTCGTTCCGTCCCTACTTATTAATTCCGTTTCGTAGGTGCTGGAACTCTCCTCTTTTCTCTTCTCCGTTTCCTTTCTTATTTTAGCGTAACAGGATTCCGGGAGAAAGCCGCGAAGGTTCATTCCCGCTAACTCCTCCGGAGAATAGCCGAGCATGTTTGAAAAGGCCGGATTGGCAAAGGTTATGTTCTCCTCTTCATCTACAATCCCTAAGCCTTCCTCTATCCTGTTTACAAGAAACCTATATCTTGCCTCCCCTTCTTCTTTAAGCCTCTTGTTGGTAAGCCACTCTATGACCCTCCCCAGCCTACCGGCCATAAGGCAGATAAGTTCCCTCTTCGACTCAAAGTCCTCCAAACTCCCCTGTGGACAGAAGACCTCGATATACCCGGCCTTCTCCTCAAATACGGTCAGATCGCAGTGCACCCGTTCACCGGCTTTGCTAAATTCGGGGGACCTGTATTCATAGTCCTTGTACACTATCCTACACCCTAGGGGACCTTTGCTGTCCACAGACGTGCAGAGAAGTTCGCCGGTCCTATCGATAATGTCTTCTATGCTCTCGTTCTGCTCTACAATATGGGAGAATGCCACAAGGTTCTCTAATTCTCTTAAGCGGCATTCCTTATCCCAATCTGGTTTGCTCAATACGTTCTTTACGTTATCCTCCATGTTCCCCTCCCAGGGACAACCTATGTAAGGCTCCTTTTTGTTTGTTTTTATGTTTCCTGTAAATTTTATCATTTTCTCAAAATACTTTCTGTAGGACTTTTCTGAAATTTTTGTAGGAATAGTCCTACAAGTTTTTTAGGGAACAGGAAACTCGAATATAAACTCCGGATGCGGCGCCCTCTCCAAAACAGCTGTTCCTCCAAGTTGTTCAGCCAACAAGGAGACCAGTCCGAGACCGAAACCGCTCTTTTCGGATAGGTCCACTTCCTCCGGGAGGGGAGGGCCGTTATTGCTAACGGCCAGGGTATATGCTGAGGCAGCTTTTTTCTTTTTTAGGACTATCGAGAAGATCGGTGTAGCACCATCCGATGCTCTTCCCTCTTTTGTAAATCCGTGTTTCACCGCGTTTGTTGCCAGCTCGTTTATTATGAGTGCCAGGGGAAGTAGGACCTTAGCGGGAAGATGCCCGTCTTCAATTTCCATCTTTTGTTCCACTTTATACGTAACATTTGATGAAAAGATTACGTATAAAATTTCTTTGATGTACTCTCTGACATGTATAGTATCGGCTTCTTCACTCTCAAAGAGTTTTTCATGGAGTAAACGGACCGCCTCTACTTGGTTTGCCAGGTCGGAGAGGTCTGTTTTTTCCTTTTCTGGCCCAGTCTCTTTCAGGTGAATAAGGGACGAGACCATAAGGAGATTATTCTTTATCCGGTGGTTCATCTCCTTTACAAGGCGCTTTTTCTCCTCCACCAATTCTTCGAGCTTATGCTGGAGCTGTTTCTGTTCTGTTATGTCCATAAGGAGAGAGACAAACGTACCCCGTTCCGGACTGTAGGCGGTCTGCCTATACCAGCGTCCGTAGGTTTCGGAGTACCGCTCCAGGTGGAAGGTTTTGCCGCGGAGGGCGACCTCACCGTATCGTTCTATCCAGTCCTCTTCCTGATTGAGTATCCTCGGCTCTACTTCGGTTACCTTTTTCCCGAGAGCGTGCTCCGGGGAAATCCCGGTCATTCTCGTGAACTCGTCGTTCATCTCCAGGAATATGTAGTCCACCGGGCTGCCCTGATCATCGGTTATAATTTCGTTAAAAGCAAATCCTATAGGCATATACTGAAAGAGGGCCTGGTATTTGGCTTCGTTATTCATTGGCGCTGCCATCTCTAAAGAATGAAACGGAAGAACGGGCCGCTCCTCTTCTTGCTTCACTGGAGCAATTCGTATCGGGTTTCTCGAGTCTTTCATACATCTTCCTATACACCGGTACTGGCAGTGAAAATATATTTCATTTCTATCTTATACACTGAGACTCTTACAACATTATTATTTCTCCGCGCCTCGGGCGGTCCAATGGTACTGGATTGTACGGCTATTCGAACTCAACAAGCGGCGTGTAAAGGCAGAATTCTTCCTCCCAGTAATATATTGTAAAACAGTTTACCATGGATTGCAGATACCGCAACTAATACTAACACCTATTTTATAGGTAGTTACTACTTAGAAAAATTACGTAGATAGTAGGCAGAAACAGCTCTGCCCACCCTCTAGGTGCACTATACCTACGTATAGCCTCCCTAGGAAAGCTTTGGGAATTCCCACTTCTT
>CAYXSD010000014.1:19283-32772 GCA_964466335.1 uncultured Spirochaetales bacterium | reverse complement strand
CCGTATCTTTCAATCTCATCCTCTGTTGCCAGGGTGAGAAGCCCCATGTAACGGTCGTAGACCTCCACCGCGATCAGTTTGAACATCTCATAGAGCTTAATAATAATTTGGTTTCCTCCGGCGGCTTCGGCAATCCCGGTAAACCCGTTAAAGGTTCGGTCTTTCCACGCATCCAGCTCTTCCCCTTTAAGGACCCTGGCTAATGCCTCCTCGGGAAGGGATTCGGTCACCACCAGCCCGTCCCGCATTTCCACTGTCTGCTTTTTATCTGAAGAAAACTCAATTACATCGCTTTCGAATCCGAAGACAATTTGTGTAAAATCCATTTTATTCTTCTTAATGAGTTCCGCCAATCGAAGCGCCTCCGGCCGATCAGATGGTTCTCCGTCCGTAAAGAGAATGATTTTGTTATGCACGGACTTATCGTTGAAGTGAAGGACCTTCTTCATAAAACTTCCATAGTAGGTGTCTTCCTTTTTCACCTCTCTTCCGGTAAGAGGATAGTCGACAGGCTTGCAGATATTCGAGAAGGCGTAGAGCTGAACCCGGGCGTTCTCCAAGGTAGAAGTAATGGTATCGTGCAGGCTGTTCATGGCCCGAACGGCAAGGTTGAACCGGTCCGCCTGTTCCATGCTGTAGGAGTAATCCATAACCAAATGAAGAAAAACCTCCTGGTCTTGGGGAAAGCGGAACTTCTCCTTCAGTTTTCCTGCTAAGAGGTCGCCTATTGTGGCATCAGTTAAGGCTTGGTGGAAGAAAGAGGGTATTTCCGGGTCTTCAGGCAGCTCGGGAAAGGGAAGCGTGAAGGAGGTAAAGCGGTCTTTAATGAGATAATTCCTCTCCACCTGTTCCGACCTAAGGAGGGAATCCTCTATATTGACGGCAAGACCGAACTGGTCGATAAGTTTCTGTTTTTCCGTAAAGAAATCCCTGCGAAACCGGTTAATCCGCTTTATGTCCTCCGCCGCATCTCCGAGCTGCCGGGAAAGCATCTGGGGATCAAAGCCTAAGACCGCCTCAGCCACCAGGACCTCCCGGTTCTCCAAAAAACGATACTTGTAAAAGAGATCTTCCAGGTCCTCGGCGCTAAGGGAAGGAAAATCCCGAAGCTCCGGAGGAACGATATCGTTTATCGTAATTCCTCCCAGCACCACCATCCCCGGCTTTAAGTGCTTCCACTTAATTTTTCTTATTCTCCCAAGTCCTTCAAGAGAAAACATTATACCCCCCTGACTGCCACCCCTGATTCTTATTCCTATCCCCTCCCGGGTGTGCCCGACTTTTAGCCTAATCGTGCTCTTTGATCCTAAAAAGTATAGCACATTTTATGAGGAGAAGCGGGTTCTGTACTTCAAAAGTTCCATAGCTCCTCAAATTCTCTTTTCAGGGTATTCCTGCTCTTCATAATGTCCGAATCGTGGAGGATAAAATTCATCCCCGCCTCGATGTACTCCCGGTTCCTGGGGAGAGCGAAGTCACAGTGGAGACCTACGCCTTTTCCCATCTCCCGGCATGTCTTTATCACATCCTTTATGGTGTGTATGAAATCAGGATTGTCGTACTCTTCGGGAATTTCCATTGAACAGGTGATATCATGGGGTCCTAAAAATACACCGTCCACCTCCTCGTATCGGATGAGATCCTTCAGGTCCCGGATAGCGGGAACACTTTCGATACCGATAATCAGATAGAGGTCCCGGTTGAAACCCTCCCAAAATTTCTCCAGCTTCTCCGCCGGTTTCCTCTTCCCGGTGAGGACCTCTTTTAGAAACTCACCTTTTATCGGTCGGTACCGGACAGCTCCGATTAAGGCCTCCACCTGCTCCGCTGTTTCCACGTAAGGTGCCACAATCCCCTGTGCGCCGCCGTCTATCATCATGGAGGCCCTCTCCGCCGATGGGAAGGGAATTCTCACCAGGGGTGAAACGTTCCGCTGGGCGAAGAGGCTGCACATCCAGCTTACCTCTTTCCTGTCCAGGGGGATATGCTCCGTACAGATAAAGGCGAAGTCCATTCCAGCCTCGGCAAGCCAGATCAGCTGGTTCGGGTTTCCCGTTTCTACCACATGGGTCCCGTAGACCCTCTCCCCATCGCGCAGACGCGTCCGTAGTTTTTCTCCTCTCACCGTTTCACTCCTTCATCAATCTAATCGTTATCATACTATTCGCTACCATACTCCAGAACGCGGTCAATGATCCAGCGGTAGCGCTCGAAACTTACATCGCTGGGGACAGAGTGGTCGGAATGATAGATGTATCCCCCCTCCCTCCATAAAGGTATTTTCCGTTTCAGTTCAGCGTCCAACTCTTCTAAGGGCCCTTCCATGGCAACCGCGCTAATGTTTCCGTACAACACCAGTTTCTTTCCGTACTTTTTCCTCAGGGAGGGGGCATCCAATCCCGCGTTTACCTGGAGAGGCTGCATTACCTTAAGACCGCATTCTACGAGATCGTCTAAGACCTCGAGCATGTTCCCGCAGCAGTGCATCCAGAAATCGATACCCCGCTCAGCCAAGAACTCTCCCAGTTCTTTACAAATCGGTTTGTAAATACTCCTCCAGGTTTCCGGCGAGAAGAGCATTCCCCGATTTTCTCCTAAGTCCTCCACCATAAAGTAGCCGTCCGGTTTCATCCCAAGACTCAATGAATGATCAATTACTTTCTTGGTACATTCGAATCTTGCAGAGGCCATTTCGTAGACCCAATTTGGGTCCAGGGCCACATCCATAAGGAGCTCGGAAAATCCCCGGTGCCGCCAATTTGCCTCCCAGGGCCCGTAATTGACGAAGAGCATGTATCGGCCGGCTGCGTACAGTTTATCATACTTCTTCTTTACCTCTTCCCAGCTGGGATATCTGTTAAAATGCATAATGTACTGTTCCGTATCGAGCCGTGCAGGCGCCTCCGGACTTGTATCCACCGCGTACCCCGCCTTGGTCCTCTCCCATGCCTCCTTGTCTCCGGTAAAATGTTCCATGAAGTGGATCGTCGGGGAGTGTTTGTAGATCTTTGCTTTAAAGCCCTGCCGATCGGTAAAGGTCCTCGTCTCCTCGTCTTCTTCGAGGATCTTCTGTTCGTACTCGGGAGAACAGTTTAAGAACATGTGGGAAATATCAAAGCCAAAGTAATCCCCCGGTTCGACATCCCGGGGCATCCCCTCTTTTTGCCATCCCTCCAAGGTGGATTCCCAAATTGCATCGTTTATCGGTACCCGGTCGGGCTTCTCAAAACGAAGCGCCGCCTTTACTCTCTCTCTACTAGTCATAGGACCTCCTCCTGTCGACCGTCCGGACTGTTCCGTCGGCAATATGCTGTGATGCATCACAGCACGGTAAGTGTAAAACATCATTTAGGTACTGTCAATACAAATGTGACCCATGGTAGAATGATTCTCGGAGGCTGCTATGTTTAAAAGTGACGCGTACGAGAGTCTACTCGAATCAATCTCTCAGCTTACCATAATCGACACCCATGAACATCTCTTCGGTTTCGAAAGTCATCGCGATATGGAAGGGGATTTTTTGACAGAGTATCTGGTCCACTACTTTAACCGGGACCTCGTTTCCGCGGGGGCGGCGGAAAAAATGATACGTAGAGCATCTGATCCGTCCCGGCCAATTATGGAGCGCTGGAAGATTTTGGAACCCTACTGGGAAAACGTCCGCTACACAGGATACGGCCGGGCCTTGGACCTTTCGGTAAAGGGGATTTACGATATTGATGGTATTCATTCTTCCACAGTAGAGGAATTGAATACACGCTATAAAAAGGCCCTTCACGGAGGCAGCCACTACAATCGGGTCCTGAAAGACCTCTGTAATATTGAGGTATCAATCCTCGATAATCAGGAGGAAAAGGGGAACACAGACCCCGCCTTTTTTAGGAACGCCTATCGTATCGATTCCTTGGTGCAGCCGATGGATTACTTCTCCATGAAAGAAACCGCCGACGCGGCGGGGGTCTCAATTCGGTCTCCCGAGGACTGGTTAGCTGTCGCGGAAGCCACTTTAAACAGAGAAAAAGCGAGGGGTACAGCAGCCTTAAAATGCGCCTTAGCATACACCCGCTCCCTCAGCTTCGACCAAGTCTCCCACGCTGACGGGTGTGCTGATTTCTCCTGGTTTCACCTCTCCCGGACTCTCCCCGATTTCGATGAACGCCCCCTTCTTCCTCCGAAGCCATTTCAAGATATGATGATGCACCACATCCTTCGCTGGGCGGAGGAAAACCAAATGCCGATTCAGATACACACCGGATATCAGGAGAGTAACGGGGGAATTCTTAGAAACACCGACCCCCTTAATTTAAACAATCTATTTATGATCTATTCCAACCTTATCTTCGATCTTTTCCATATAAGCTATCCTTTTTACCTTACCGCGGGCGCTTTAGGAAAGATGTTCCCTAACGTCTATCTGGATATGTGCTGGGCCCACATCCTCTCCCCGAAAGCCGCCCGGACCGCCCTCTCGGAATGGCTCGAGATGGTACCCCTTAATAAAATATCCGGGTTCGGCGGCGATTACCGTGTCCTCGATGCAGTGTACGGGCATCTTGTACTGGCGAGAAGAAATATTGCCGCTGTTTTGGCGGAGAAGATCGAGGAAGGCCTGTTCGATGTGGATGAAGCGCTTTGGATCGCGGAGAAACTTCTCTATAAAAATCCGGCAGCACTATTTAATCTTGATTTATAACCATGAGTCCAAATAATGACAGAACAGGGAGAATCTTCTATACTTTTTTTATGAATAAGAACTCTGTAAACGAATCCTCCTATGTCCCCCGTACAGAGATGGTATATCAGTATATCGCGGAACAACTCCTGGACGGGACTTTGCGGCCCGGAGACAGACTCAACCGCAGGAAAATAGCGGAGACGCTGGGAGTAAGTGTTTCCCCCGTAGGGGAAGCCCTGGTGCGTTTGGAAAACGAAGGGATTGTAGAGACAAAACCGAGAAAAGCAACGGTCATCCGTATCCTCGATAAGGAGGCCATTCGCGACCAAGTAATTGTCCGGGTTGCTATTGAGTGCCAGGGCGCACGGCTGTACTGCGGTGCTCCGGTGCGGGACCATTATAAACGTCTGGCGGCTATGGCAAAGAAGCTTGATAAGGACTTAAAAAAGAAAACGATTGATATGCCTATCATACGCCGAGACATTGACTTCCATCGCTCCCTTCTCGAATTGGCAGAGAGCCGGTCCCTCCTGCGATACTACGATCAGGTTATGCAGATGTCCCTTCTGCTCTCCTCGCGCTTGTTTTCTATTCAGCAGTCCCCTGGGCTTTTACCGCCCGCCCTCTCCCATGCCGAGCTTGTAAAGACGCTCACCACCGATCATCCTGATAAAGCTGAGCGGGCAATCAGATCAGTAATAGAGGACAAAACATTCCTTTCCGCTGACGAGTCGGGGAACTAACACGAATCTCATTACCGCAATTTTTCTTCCTAATTTTCTAAAAATCCTTTCTGCCTAAAACGGCAGCTTCTCCAAATCCACGTTGCCCCCGGAGATAATAACCCCCACTCGTTTTCCGGCGAAGGGGTTTTCTCCTGGTGCTCCCTCTCCCGCTCCCTCTCCCGCTCCGGCTCCGGTCTTGCTGAAGCCGTCGGCGCCTTCCCCTGGAACTACCCCCGACCGTTCCAGGACGGCCGCCAGGGGCACCGCGCCGGAGGGTTCCGCAACCAGCTTCATCCGCTCCCAGATAAGGCGCATAGCGTAGACGATGCTCTCCTCTGACACAGTGAGGATACCGTCGAGCTCCTCTTTTAGGATGGGAAAGGTAAGATCTCCGAGGGAGGTGAGAAGGCCGTCGGCGATGGTCTTAGGCCCTTCCGAAAGGATCAGCACGCCGGCCTTCAGGGAGCGGGCAGCGTCGTCGGCGCCGAGGGGCTCCGCGCCGTACACCCGCACCCCCGGGGCGAAATACTTTGCCGCCAGGGCGGTCCCGCTTAACAGCCCGCCGCCGCCCACCGGAGCAATAAGCCGGTCCAGGTCCGGGACTTCCTCGAGGAGTTCCTTCGCCGCGGTGGCCTGCCCGGCGATGATCCGCCCGTCGTTGTAGGGGTGGATAAAGGCGGCCCCGGTCTCCTCCATTACCCTTGCGGCGGTCTCTTCCCGGGCGGCCAGGGTGGGTTTACAGAAGGTAATCCTCCCGCCGTACCCCTTTACCGCCGCCACCTTCACCTTGGGCGCGGTCTCGGGCATAACGATGTAGGCGGGAATCCCCCGGGTTCGCGCTGCCAGTGCTAAAGCTTGGGCGTGGTTCCCCGAGCTGTGGGTCAAGACCCCCCGGAAGGCCTCTTCCTCGGAGAGGGAGAACACCGCGTTGCAGGCCCCCCTGAATTTAAAGGCCCCCACCTTCTGGAGGTTCTCCGGTTTGAAAAAGAGGGAGGCGCCGGCAATATCATCGATCGATTTGCACGTAACTTTTTTTGTAAAATGTACGTAACGTTTTATGCGCTCCGCCGCCTCCAGGATCTCCTCTTTGGAGGGAACAATCTTTCGCATGGAGGATTCCATTTTTTCTTTTGGACTGTCCTTTGCCGTCATAGGGTGATTTCCAGTTCCCGCAGGGTCTCTTCTTTGGGTATGCCCCGGTCATCGTAGCCCTTCTCCCGATAATACTCCTCCACCATTTTCTCTATGGGAACGGTGACCTTTTTTTCGTGGTTGGTCTCCGCCTCGGTAAGGAAACGGCCCGGCAGGGTGTCGCCGGAGCGGTCGGTCCCCATTCGGGTATTCATGTACCGTTCCAGAACATGGACCCTTCGTCCCACTTTCTTAAGCTCGTTCATGGAGAGCTTTAAGCCGGCGATTGCATCAAGATAGTCGGTAAGGACATCCATGTTTATAAGCATCATGGAGAGGCCGGGGAGATTCTCGTTTACAAGCTTCAACATGAAATGGGGAGTGGCTTTAATGAGGGGGGGCTCCAGCATATAGGCGTAGGAGGTGAATGAGCAGGTGGTAATTGAGTTCATAGCGGAAAAGATGTCCTCCGTGTAGGCAACCCACTTGGCTTTATTTCGCGCAGTATAGGGGTTCAAGACATTAAGTATTACCTCCAATCCGATGGGATAGGCGTTGAGGTGGCAGCCCCCCCGGTTGGCCACGGCGTAGTTAAGCCCGTGACCCCAAGCGGCTCTCGGATCGTAAGCGGCCAGCTCCAGCCCTTTCACGTGGATGGCAAACTCCTTCCCTCCGTACTTTTCGCTTAAGCGGCGGGTCCCCTCAGCCAGTTCCGCACCCTCTTCCCGGCGGTAGGCGATGTCCTCGAGTACCCCGGCAATGTTGTCGGTCCTTCCGAAGGCAAGTTCGCTTTTTCGGAGGCCCTTCTCCGCCGCCTCCATGGCCCATCCCAGGGTGACCCCCGCGGAGATGGTGTCCATCCCCAGGTCGTTCATCAGATCGTTCCACTCTCCGATGAGGTCTGAATCGTAGTTCTCCAAATTTCCCCCGAAGACCCCCACCGTCTCGTACTCGGGAATCTCCTTCACTGTCCCGTCTGGAAAGGAGGCCTTGTGGCCGCAACGGATGGTGCAGGGCACGCAGGGGGAAGGTTTCGTATCGTAACGCTTTGCCATAGCCTCTCCGGAGAGCTCGGCAAACCGGGGGTCCGTCCGGAGCTTGAAATTCCGTACCGGAAGGTATCCCGCCTCCAGTCCGGGAGTCACGTTGTAAGCGGTCCCGAAGTTCCTCATATTGAGGTCCATTTCGCTCCGGTTTATGTACTTTGCTCCCCGCTTCGTGGCGCGCTTAAACTTCTCCGGGTCCTCTGGTTTAATCCGATAGGCCCCGCCTCGGACTAAAACGGCCTTTAATCCCTTAGCACCCATCACCGCGCCCATACCGGCACGGCCTAAAAAACGCTCCCCGCTGGCGATATTCGCATAGAGAACCTTGTTCTCACCGGCAGGACCGATGCAGAGCGCACCGTCTTTCTTTCCCGGAGCAAGTTCTTCCTGGACTGCCTTTGTCCCTTTTCCCCAGAGGTCCCCGGCGTCCTTGAAAAGGACCTCCGCGTCGGTAATTTCTAAAACCATGGGGCTGCTCGAGGAATTATTGGAAGCACCGGAGATGATGAGTCCCTCGTACCCGGCGGTTCGTAATGCACCCCCGAAAGGCCCGCCGCAGGATGATGAGACCATAATACCGGTTAGGGGAGACTTGGTGACTCCGGAAAAACGGGCGGAACAGACCGCCCCGGTTCCGGCTAAAAGTCCGGTAGTGAAACAGAGAATGTTCTTAGGTCCTAGAGGGTCCACCTCGGCAAGACGGCCCTTAAGCCGGTCATAGTAGAGCTTTAGACCCATCCCCTTCCCGCCGAGATAGAGTCTTAGGACTTCCTCCTCTACCTCGAAAATCTCCCATTTCCTCTCGGTCAAATCCACCGAAAGTATCCGCCTGCTGCTGCCGATAATCTCCTTCATTTCACCTCTCCTTGTCACGCGGGGTCTCGGTACACTGTTCACACTCGACCCGTTTCTTGTCCAGCATAGCACGTATCCCTCTCTATTTGGAGAGGGCATGGAAACCCTGTTCAAATACACTGTATTTTCCGCTTTTAATTTCCCGGTTTCTGTGTTTTAATTATAATTCAATTCAGCCGCTTTCAAAATTGGATAATTTTCGAAGAGGCTCAATAAGGTTTCGGTTATCTCAATCCGGCTTTGGATATATGTTTTCGCCGTCTATATCTAAAAAGTGGAGGTGTTTGCTGTGGCGGATAATGCCCTTTCAGAAAAACAATACGTAAAAAGTAACAATGAGGTATCAAAGAAAATTAAATTCGGGTTTGGTATTGGCGACCTGGGTGGAAACATGTTTTTCACCGTTATCGGTTTCTATCTTCTCTTCTATCTGACTGATATAGTGCGCCTGCCAGCCGTCCTGGCGGGTGCAGTGCTAATGATCGGGAAGATATGGGACGCCGTCACCGACCCGGTAACCGGATACGTTTCCGACAGAACGGTAAGCAGGTGGGGAAGAAGAAGACCTTACATGTTCATCGGTTCTATTCTTACATTTATCGGCATGGCCCTCCTCTTCTCCAGTCCACATATTACCGAACCCTTTCCTCTCTTCCTTGTTATGACCCTCTTCTTCTGCCTTGTGAGCCTCGCCTACACCTTGGTCAATATTCCCTACGCAGCCCTTCTCCCGGAACTATCTCCTGATTTCGACCAACGGACCATACTCACCGGATACAGGATGAGTTTTGCCGTCTTGGGGACCCTCGCCGGTGCGGCATTAGTAATTCCTATTGTTAATCTTTTCTCCACAGCACAGCGGGGCTGGTTTGCCATGGGTGCTTTCATGGGATTTATTATGATGCTGTCAGCCATGGCCACTATCTTTATGGTGAAGGAACCGATAAGGACTAAACGTGAAAAGGGCAGCGGATTCATTCGTACCTATATTGAAGCTCTGGGACACAAAGTCTTTCTAAAGGCCCTTATTCCTTGGACCCTTTTTATTGGAGGGACAACAGTCGTTCAGGGTTCATTGGTGTATTTCTTTAAATACATTTATAAAGATGAAAATCTCTTCCAAATTGCCCTTCTCTCCCTCCTTCTAGTGAGCCTTCTTTTTATTCCTTTCTGGGTCTGGGCTTCCAAACGCCTGGGAAAAAGACTTTGCTATATTATCGGAATATCTATAATGTCCGCGGGGGTCCTCCTCTTTGCTTTTATAGGCGGCCCGGGGAAAACTGTTTTCGCTTTTCTCATCATGGCCGGCGCGGGAGTAGGTCTTTCCACCCACTATGTAATGCCCCATTCGATCCTTCCCGATGTAGTGGAGTACGACGCAATTAAAAGCGGGGTAAGGCGAGAGGGGGTATTCTCAAGTCTTTGGACTTTCTCCAGTAAAATCGGACAGGCTGTTGCCCTTGCTGTTAGCGGGCTTATTCTCGATCTTTTCCGGTATCAGCCGGACGCCGCTTTGGAACCTCTAACGCTAACGGGTATCCGGCTTTTATGCGGCCCTGTCCCGGTTCTCTTCTATATTCTAGGGATCATTGTTCTAGCAGGATATCCGATTACGCGAGAGTACTATAAAAAAATGATGGATGAACAGTCTATCCCGGAGGAAGGCGTTGCCCAAATTGATCCCGGAAAAGAACTATAAAGGCACGAATTAAAACTCATTTTAGAGGCTCTTTCAAAATGCTATTTTTCAGAGCCTCAGTATTGGGTCGATTCTACATAACGAGGCAATAAATCGTTAATGAAAAAAGGACCATCTAAGGCTTCCCCGGGTAGGGGATTTTATTCGCCGAAGAAATCAACCATTCCCCTTTTCCTCTCCAGGACCATTGGCCACTTTTACTGCTGGGCTTTACAGGGGACCCGGGGAAGAAAAATATACCATATGGAACGTCTCTATCACGAAATGGATGCCTACTATCGAGGAAAGAAGGGGCTCCTCATTCTTTTCCGGCACTCGGAAGAAGCTGATGGCCCGGTCATAATTACCACAATAGCCAAGGACCTCTACCAATGGTGCCGGAAAAACAAAAAACCCCTGCCCAGGTTCCCTCACGCTCATTTCCTCTACGGAAAGGATGTCCTTAACTGGGCAGGATTCGGAGCCCGCTGGGCCCTTCCCCGCTTGGGGGGCATTCCTGTAGTAAACACGAAAGTCGACCGTCAGTCACAAGATACCATTAAGCGCATTGTAACTCAGGGAGACCATCCCTTGGCTTTTGCTCCGGAAGGCCAGGTTACCTACCATATGTTCCGTGTGCATCCCATGGCCAATGGGACCGGAAGAATTGCTTCCTGGATCTACCGGGACATAAAAGAGCGTGGAGGTATAGAGGGTCTTACCATTCTTCCTGTTTCCATTGCCTATCGGTTTCCGAAACCCGCGCTATACTATTCATCAAAATTAAGAAACCTTTTAAAAAGAGAATTGGATGCCGCTCCGGCCCTTCCAAAGAGACCTACCGATCTTGAATTGCAGCAGTTTCTTCTTTCTTCTACCGAGGTGATTGTATCAGCTCTGGAAAAACTCTATGGGGCCCGATACCTTGGCATCCTTAAAGCACCTCAACCCCCGACAGGCGCGACAGGAGAAAAGGGCCGTGAAAACGGAGAGCTCCAGGAGAGGATAGAATTACTCTGTCGGAAAATCCTTAGAACCAGCGAACGGGCGCTTTCTCTCTCACAGGATGGATCAATAATAGAACGCCTCTTCCGTCTTCGTTTCCGTATCATGGAAAGCTACTTCCGAGAAGATATCGATTTGAAAACCCTTCCCCCCATGGAAAAAAATTGGGCGCACTTTCAAGCCCATTACATCGGTGCCCACTATAGAAACAGCCAGATTGTCGATGTCTTAGAGTACCTCCGTCCCGGTTATATTACTTCCATGCTTGGAAATTCAGATATACAAGATGATGATGAACACCAAAGCCATCCTAAAGCGAATACAACGGCTGTTACATCCCGGTTTATAGAGTATTCGCTTCTCCTCATGGACATCATAAACCGTATAACAGGGGGAAACATCGGAAGCCGTTACTCCCCAAGGGGAAAAGAGCCTCACCTGCTTATCGGGAAACCCATTGATGCCAAAGAAATCTTTAAAAACCACTCCAGAATAAATAGAAGCGCTATTGAAACAGTTAACAGCAGCGTCCTTGAAGCCTTCGAGGACCTCTCCATCGAACTGGAGTCCCTGGTAAAGGAATGATATCGAGCCGCTCACCGTTTCCTTCGCAAATCCTTCCCCTTGACCCTTTCTCCAGCCTTGGGTAATCTTGCCCAACCGCTACACAAAACAACAACAACAAGGAACGACCGGTTTGTACTATCAAAAACGGGGTATTATCGTACTTCTATCACTGTTTCTTCTTCTCAGTCTTGGAGCAGATACGCTTTTTGCAGACGGCGAGAAAGCGGGTATTGGGCCGGAACAGAAGACAGTAAATTTCGATGAAACTGTCGAAGACGGAACTACAGAACAGACCGGCACAAATAGTTCCTTAGAAGAGCGGATCCCCTGGTGGGGATGGGCGGTCCTGCTCTTTCTCTTCACCTTTGTTTTGGGGATCCTGGCCGTAGTGGCGGGGGTCGGCGGCGGGGTGCTCTTCGTACCTCTTGCTGATTTGCTGTTCCCCTTCCACTTTGATTTTGTCCGGGGCGCGGGACTTATGGTGGCCCTAACCGGCGCGCTTTCTGCAAGCCCGGGCCTCCTTAAAAAGGGACTGTCCAATCTCCGTCTCGCCCTTCCCCTCGCCCTGATAGGTTCCATCTGCTCCATCCTAGGCGCGGTGGTAGGATTAAGCCTTCCGACCCAGATCGTACAAACAGCTCTGGGAATTGCAATTGTAGGAATCGTTGTTCTTATGATACTTAGTAAGAGATCAACCTTTCCTGAAGTACAAAAATCAGGACGCCTTTCCGGAATTCTTAGAATTTACGGTTCATACTACGAAGACTCTTTGAATGAAAGAATTAATTGGAACATACACAAATATCCTCTAGCGTTATTACTCTTTATTCTGATCGGTTTCCTTGGCGGCGTATTCGGTCTCGGGGCCGGATGGGCCAATGTACCGGTCCTGAATTTAGTTCTGGGAGCTCCTCTAAAAATATCCGTTGGAACAAGTGTGTTTATTATTTCCATTAATAGTCCGGCCGCCGCCTGGGTTTACCTAACACGGGGAGCAATCCTGCCGCTCATTGTTGCCCCCTCGGTGGCGGGGATGATGCTTGGGACAAGGATCGGGGCGAAGCTCCTCTCAAAAACCAAACCAACGGTGGTACGATGGATCGTTATCTCCTTTCTTCTATTAGCGGGGGTCCGCGCTATCCTTGCCGGACTCGGATTGTGGTAGCAGGTGTATGATCGAGAAATACATGAAAGATATACAAAAAAAACCAAAAGCGAACATTACTAACCAAGAATCGGCAGCCCAAGCAAATGAAATGCAGGTCCGGTACGCGGAGGTGCTTCACTGGATCGCTATGATCGGGTTTGGGCTCCTCCTCCTTACCTTTTTCATCTATATTTCGGGCATTCTTCCATCCCTCGTACCGCCTGAAAAGGTCCCACAGATGTGGCACATGGAAGCGGAGGAATACGTTAAGGCCAACCATATTCCGATAGGGTGGAAATGGGTCTCCTCTCTAGGCCATGGCGACATTCTCGCCTTTGCATCTCTGATATTTCTTGCCGCGGGCACCATTCTCTGCTTTATTATTGCTCTTTTCTCCTTCCTTAAACGGAGGGAGTTTATCTACAGCGCCATAATTGCCGCCGAAATCCTTGTCCTCCTCCTCGCTGCCAGCGGATTGGTCAGCGGCGGTCATTAAACATAAAGCAAAAATCCGGTAAAAATCCGGGGAATTTGACGAAAAAGTAAAAGCAAATTACAATAAAAGTGTGTGTATATAGATAGAACCATTATTATCCTCACTGCAAGAAAAAATGCACAAGGGCAATGCGTATCTTATAAAGTGGATGTTACTCTTTTGGA
>CAYXSD010000014.1:0-19183 GCA_964466335.1 uncultured Spirochaetales bacterium | reverse complement strand
GAAAAAATGCACAAGGGCAATGCGTATCTTATAAAGTGGATGTTACTCTTTTGGACAGGACAATTTGCTGCTCTTTTAGGATTGATCTTTATTCTGACCAATTGAGGTTCTTTCAAAATTATTTAATTTTGAAAGTTGCTGAATTAAGAAAGCCCTGCTTCTCTGGAAGCAGGAAAGCATCTAACCGGCACAAAAAAATATAACAGCAACAAACCAAAAAAAAAGCGCCTGAATTGCATTTTTTTTAGATCAAGGGTATATTATCACGCAAATAGGATGAATAATTCTTTATACGGATAGAGGAGCTAAATATGTCCAAAGCGGAAGGAAAGAATGAAAAAATAGGTGAAGCTGTAGAGAATACCTTCGTTGAAAAAGTGAAAGAGACATTTCAAGAGAATTTGATTTCAATTCTTCTCTACGGTAGCTATGTAGAAGGTAATTACAAACAGGACTCTTCGGACATAAATGTCCTTATCATCCTTAGCCGAGCCGGGTTCTCCGACTTAGAAGAGTTTGGCAAAGAATGCAAAGGGCTTATTAAAAAATACAAGATAACCCCCCTCATACTTAGAAAGTCCGAGTTTATTAATTCCGCCGATGTTTTTCCCATGGAGTATATGGACCTCTTAGAACGGCATACATGCATCTATGGGGAAGACGTAACAAAGGAGTTGAATCTTACCAATGAAAACCTTAGACACCAGCTGGAGTTCCTTCTTCGGGGAAGTATAAACTCCCTTCGGCAGCTCATAGTCGGCTCTCCCGGTAAATACCGGGTCCTAGGGAAAAACCTGAAAAACCTCTTTGGCTCATATATTGGTCTGTTTCGAGGGGTTTTGAGGCTAAGGGGAATCAGCCCCGTTCCCTATGAGGCAAAAGATATCCTAAAAAGAATAAGTTCCGAGTTTTCCCAGGGAGAAGGAGAATCCACAAAAATCATTTTTGATATTACACCATTTTTAGAACTCATTATGTATCGGGACGGGGACGGGGAAGGGGAAAAGAAAGATCCTAAACGATTGGGAACGGAAATATTAAAAGAACTTCAAGGTCTGGTAACAATAGTGGATGCAATGGATCAAGGGAAATAGGGTAAGAAAATGAAAAGACTGTCTCTTCCTCTAAAATTCTATTTTATTATCCTCTTTCTTTTTTTCGTTCTCTTGGGAACAATCTCTGCTCAAGAACTCCCCTCCCCTGAAGGTTATGTAAATGATTTTGCGGGAGTCATCTCCTCTTCCGAGGCTTCTCGAATGGAAGAAATCGGTGCCGTGGTTGAGAAGAAAACAGGGGCTGAGATTGCGGTGGTCACTGTGGAGACCATCGGATCCTACGGGTCTGTCGAGGAATACGCAATAGAGCTGGCGGAAAATTGGGGCATCGGCCAAGAGGGTAAAGACAACGGAATCCTCCTCTTACTGGCTATGAAAGAACGCCAGGTCAGATTAGAGGTAGGCTACGGGCTGGAAGGCGCTATTCCCGACGGCCTAGCCGGCGAAATCATTGACACATCGGTACTGCCCGAACTGAAGCGTGGCAACTACGGCAGGGGCCTTTTGAAGGGAATGGAAGCTGCCGCGGGTATCATAGGGAAAGAGTACGAGGTGGACCTGGGAGATCTTCAGCTTGATGAAGCTTCGCGGTATTCCTCCGAAGGAAAGGGAAGCGGCGGATCCATGCTGCGGGTGCTTCTACCCCTTATCTTCTTTCTTGTATTCGGAGGGGGAAGATTTTTTCTGCCGTTTCTTTTTTTAAGCGGGGCCACAAGACGGGGGACCTTCGGCGGAGGCTTCGGCGCAGGTCATTCTTCCGGAGGATTCGGGGGCGGTGGTTTCGGCGGGGGGAGTTTCGGGGGCGGAGGCGCTTCCCGGGGCTTTTAAGTCATAGTTTCTAAGGTGTTCCGCATAAATGGTCTTGTATTGCTTAGGCACGATTATTAAGAAGGAGTGAAATATGTCGGTACAAAAACGCGGGGCAGTACTACTGTCTATTGGAGTAGTCGTTGTTCTGATTCTCATTTTTATCGGGTGGTCAATTAGTGTACGTAATAACCTAATAGCTATGGAAGAAGAAATAAATTCAGCTTGGGCCGAGATTGATAACCAGCTGCAAAGGCGGGCCGACCTCATCCCCAATTTGGTAAATACCGTTAAGGGCTATGCCGCCCACGAGGAAGAGGTTTTTACCAAAATCGCCGATGCCAGGGCAAAGCTTGCCGGAGCGGGCAGCGTGGAGGAGAAGGCGGAGGGGTACGAAGAGATGCAGTCCGCCCTGAGCAGACTTCTGGTAGTGGTGGAGCAGTATCCGGACCTAAAAGCCAACCAGAACTTCACCCGTCTCATGGACGAGCTGGCCGGTACGGAGAACAGGATCGCCGTGGCACGGAAACGCTACAACGATACGGTCCGGAGATTCAATACGAAAATCAGAATGTTTCCTACTTCCGTTATCGCGGGCAATCTGGGACTGGAAAAACAGCCCTACTTTGAAATATCCGAAGCAGCTAGAGAAACGCCTGAAGTGGATTTTGGAAATTAGATATCTCCCTGCTCTTCCAACTGTTTGATTCTTCGGCTCAGGTTATTGGGAAGAACACCTAAAGCTTCCGCGGTCCTCTGTACGGACCCCCCGAAACGTTCGAGTTGACGCCGTATATACTCCAGCTCCAAGACCCTTTTTGCCTCTGAGAGGGCCATGGACTTCTGAAAGAGACCTTCCTCTTTGTCCTGCTTTATTGGCTGGCCCGCTTCCACCAGCACAGCTCCGGTAACGGTGCGTTCCCCGGAGAGGACCAAGATCCTTTCCATCAGTGTTTTTAACTCCCGGGCATTCCCGCGGAGTGGGAGAGAGCGGAGAAATTCCTCGGCGGAACTGTCCAATTCAGGTAGAGGTAATCCCATGTCCAGAGATAAGGCGCTTAAGAAATGGTTTGCCAGAGGGATTATCTCTTCCCGACGCTCCCTTAATGGGGGGAGATGAAGAGGAAAGATGTTGAGTCGGTAGAAGAGGTCCTCCCGGAAGGCACCCTTTTGGATCTCCATCTCCAATTCCTTATTGGTGGCTGCGATAATCCGGACATCCGCTTTTCTAAAACCGGACTCCCCAATCCTCTGGAGCTCTCCGTTCTCTAAAAAGCGGAGGAATTTCACCTGCATGGTAAGGGGGAGTTCGCCGATCTCGTCGAGAAAGAGGGTCCCCCCTTGGGCGCTCTGGATCTTTCCCGGATAGTCGGACACAGCCCCGGTAAAAGACCCTTTCTTGTGTCCGAAAAGTTCGCTTTCGATGAGGGTCTCTGGAATGGCACCGCAGTTGATCTTTACCATCGCTTCTTCCCTCCTGGGAGAATAGGAGTGGATGTACTGGGCCAAGACATCCTTTCCGGTCCCGCTCTCCCCGGTAATTAACACGGTTGTTCTCGAGACAGCCGCCCTGCGGGCTTTCGCAGCAATGGTGTTCATTACTGAAGAGGAAAAAACAAAAGGCGCCTCCTCTCGCTGTTTCCGCATTCTTCCGTAGCGGGCGGCGTTCTGAACGGAGACAAAGAGCCTCTCCGGTTTTAAGGGTTTTTCGATAAAGTCGTAGGCACCAAGTTTTATCGCATCTATCGCCTCCTCCATGTCAGCGAGCCCGGAGATCATAATGACGGGAAAATCCGGGGTGAGTTCTAAGACTTCTTTTAGCAGATCAATTCCGTTACTCTCACCAAGATACACATCCAAAAGGAGGAGGTCATAATTTCCGCTGTACACCTGGTCCACCACCGTTTCCGGAGTACCATGCTCCACTTTTACATCCCTCATCCCCAGAGAAAGGCGAATACTGCTTACGATATTCTCATCATCATCAACAATTAATACCCGGATAGAGTTCATCTTCGCCTCATCCTTACTATGACCTTTGTTCCCATGCCCTCCACCGTGTCCAGTTCGATGGGAAATCCATGGAGGTCCATCACTCTCTTTACAAAGCTCAACCCGATTCCCATACCCTGCTTTTTGGTAGTAACGTAGTCGGTAAAAATCGAATCCCGAATAGTCTCGGGAATACCGGGACCTTTGTCCTCCACCGAAAGACCCACCTCCTCCCGGCCCTCCACTGAGAAACAGAGACGGAGTATAACATTCCCCTTATGGTCCGCTTCCTGAGCATTATTCAAGAGATTTCCTAAGGCCTGTTCCAGAAGATTCACGTCTCCTCGGATGTAGAGCTTCTCGTCCGGCTCGGTAGGAATTTCATTTTCCAGAGCGGCCCGGGGATAATCCTTCACAACACCCTTAAGAAATCCAACAAGCTCGATATCTCCCATGACCGGTTCAGGGAATGTGTAGAGTCTCCTAAACCTATTTATTATATCTTCAATCTTATCTGTCTCTCCCTCGATGATACCTATCGCCTCTTCCGATTCTTTCCTCTCGGACAGGATTTCAGTTGATTGTTCAATAGAAGCGGCAGAGAAGGGTTTAATGCCGCGTTTTAGCACATCCGTACAGAGGCGAATAGGAGTTATGGAGTTCCTCACTTGATGAACCAGGTAACGACCAATGTTTTGACGCTCCATCTCCTTTATCCTTTCCTGGGAATTCCGTACCTCCCCGGCCAGTTGTATAACCCCTTCCTGAATGTAACGAATCTCCTTAGTCTTGGAAAGTTTAATGGAAATCGAGAATTCCCCCCGCCCGATCTGTCGCATAACATCAACGATCCTCTCTAGGGGACGAATAAAAATCCTCGTTATCCCAAACCAGAACATTACACCTGCCGCGGCGGTTACGAAGATTGTCGCAAAAAGGAAGACCCCCACGCCACGGAAGTAGTACTTACGGAGATCTAAGAGGGCTATTGCTCCCCGAAGACGGTCCACCTCCGCTGCTGCCTCCTCCACTGCAGCAACCGCTGCCCTACTCCCGCCTTCTTCCGTCCTTACCGTCTCATAGAGTTCCCGAAGCTGTTTCTGCACCGTCTGGGTCCGTGTTAGAAGAGACTCGGCATTTTGAAGTCCTAAGGCCTCGGTCATTACTGTGGTGCCGGTTACACCTAAGAGCAGAAGAAGAAGGATGAGGAACAGAAAGAAAAAGAAGAGATACCATCTCACAGATTAGTCCTTTTTATAATCGGAAAAATAAAAGGTAATTGCCGGCTTTCGATTTCCCCATAGATTTCCCTCTAATTCCGGATCGTCCACGTTGAAGACCTTTAGAGAACCCTTTACCACACAGGAATAAGCTGCTTCCTTCTTCACTTTGAACCGGACCTTCCTTAAAAAGTCGAGCACCTTGTCAGAGGATTCGGCGGTGTCCTTAAAGGGCGGGCCGGTGAACCTCTCCCAGCCGCTGCTTCTTAGTTCGAAGCGCTTTTGGAGGCTATTGTATTTCACCTCTTTTAATACTGTAAACCGGTATCGGCGGTCCTCGGTAGTATAGTAGGTTACGGTATATTCGATTCCAAGATGGACGGAATTCTCCAAGAGTTCTATCACACCGGAAGAGGCAACATCCTCTATTGCCAAGTCTATGTGATAGTACTCTCCTCTTTCAGTTATAGTGGGAGAGAGAAAGACCACCTGTACCACCGCTACGAAACCTAGTAGTACAGCAGCCTCGTTTATCTTTGTCTGGGCCCAGGAAAAAATATCCATCTTTAATTACCCATCGCCATCTATAGCAATAACAGAAACCGGAGGAATTGTATATCCTCAATCCCCCCGGTCCTAGTTGCTCGCCATAATTGGGAAAGCTTCTAAAAGTGAAACTGCATGTTTATTCCCGTCCAGAGGTTCATTCCATTGAAATCAGCCGGGGGGGACGACTCCTGTACATGGGTCCCCGCCCCAGGTTCCCAGACACCCATGGGAATTGGGTAGTCGAATCCCACATCCAGTCCCAGTTTGAAAATGTTCATGTTCCCCACTTCGAACTGTACTCCTGTCCAGGCCCCGGGGATAAAGAGCATCCTACTCCAGTCCACATCATCGTTGGTAACACCCAAGGTGTCGGTAATAGTGCGCTCGTTCCGGGATATCCCGAAACTCTCCCTTCCCAGCCCCGTTTGGGCGCCGAAGACCCAATTAATCCGTTCAGTAACGGGGAGCTTGCCCATGCCCAAGAAGGACCAGTAGAAGAGGGAGTAGTTGGCATAGGTGTAGTAATCGTCGTATCCATCGCTGTCCTCATCCTCCGTAACGGGAGTGTAGCCCGCGGTAGTGGTGTGGTTCTGCTGTCCCAGGCTGGAGAATCCGCCGGCCCAGTAGTTTACCCCAATCTGGAAGTTCTTGTTGAAGGAAATCCGCCAGGTACCGCCCCCACCGTCCATCATGGGAATGGATACCATGGGGAATTTGGGATAGGTACCCAAACTTACGAGATAAGAGTTCATCTTGTCCATGCCGAAGAAGATCCTTACCGGCCAGTAGGAACCGCCGCCAAAACCTTCGTCCGGAGCGGGTTCTTTGTCCATCTTTGGTTCTCGGGTAATCTTGTCCATCTTTTGGTTGATCTCCTCTAAGATGGTGGCGATCTCCGCGGAACTCACCTCTCCGTTTTCCTCGGATTTTCCTTCCTTCTCCTCTGCTGCCAGCGACCACGCGGCAAGGGTCATAATCATAAGGACTGCCAAAAGTATAATACTTCTCTGTTTCATCTTTTACTCCTTTCGGGTATCCGGTGTTCTTCCGTTTATCCCGTTTGTTTCGTTCTTTACGCTAGTATTTACACCTTATAAGCAGGTACCGTGCCATCATTCTCGGATAATCAGAATAATGTAAAGAAAACCAGTCGATTCAAGGGTATTCCGGGGATTTTTTTAGGCCAATTCCCCGGTTTTGACCTAAATTCTATAGATTTTTCATTCCTGTACTATGTAAGGTAAAATAAACTATCACCTTTGATAGATTTACCTATCAAAGGTGATAGTTTATGATACTCTCAAAAAATTGCATTTTTCTCCAATTTGCTCTATACTCAGTAGAGGGGGTTTTCATGAAGAAACAAGACTTGATACGGGAATTAGCTGGAGAGATGAAAATGAATCAGAGGGAAGCCACCGCTCTATTAGAAGCTACTATCGAGGAGCTCACCCAGCTCCTTGCAAAGGGTGAAAGTGTCTCCTTCTACGGTTTCGGAAGCTTTTCCGTTACCAAATTGGAGAAACGAAAGGGGTTTAATCCCCTCCTCCAAAAGTGGATGATGCTTCCGCCGAAACTGAAGGCCTCCTTCAAACCGAGCGACTCCCTTCGAGAGAGGATAAACAAGGGCCGAAAAAAGACTAAGAAAACAACTGCCCGCGGGAAGGGGGCAAAAGAATGAAGAAGGAAACCCTAGGGATAGACCAATTCGTATCTGCAGCGGCAAAGAGGGCAAAGAGCAGCCCGGATACAACAAAGAAATTCGTTAACACTCTTTTTTCCAAGATCGGTGACCACCTGGAAGAGGAGGACCGAGTACCCATACACCGTTTCGGTGTGTTTAAGAAGACCTGGACGGAAAAACGGAAAGGGAGAAATCCCCAGACAGGCAAACCCTTGGATATCCCAGCCCAGTACCGCATTGGCTTCTCCCCTTCTACTGAGCTGGCGGACAAAGTAAACCGGAAGTACCGAAAACTCAAGCCGAATGTCCTGGACGAGATGCTCAGCATGACCGGAATGAGAAAGGAATCGGAGGAGGAGCCTTCCGGGAAAAAGGGACGGGAAACGAAGGAGCAAAAGGAGCAGAAAAAACTGGTCCGCCGGCGGGCGGTTATATCCCTGGTCATCCTCTTTGCCCTTATCTTGGCCTTCCTCACCACGGTGGTCTTAGTCCCGGTCTACTATGTTAATGAGCATAACCGGGTGGTCTCCTTCGTTACCTCCCTAAACGAGATGATGGGCCTCTCCGGTTTATCCGGCAGGATACATGAAGGTCTGGAGGAAAACATCGACGAAGAGAAGGCGGGGGCCTTCTTAAAAGAATCCCGGGAAGAGCTATTCTCCGCGGGGGAGAGAGAACTCATTACCACCTACGAGATTAAGGAGGGGGACACCATCTTTGAGCTGGCGGAACGCTTCTGGGGAGATGAACACCTATGGCCGGATCTCTACATTACCAACAAGGATGAGTTTTCCGATCCCGATTTAATATATCCCGGGGAGAAGATCGAAATCTACGAACCCTTAGGGACCGCCGGAGACCTCTCCCGCAAGGAGCGGGATACCCTGGTCCAGGCCTACATCGGAGTCTACCGAATTTACCGTGCCCTGGGAGAGGAGGAAATCAAAACCGGAGAAACCGCCAAAGGGGAAAGACGGAAGGAAGATGCTGTCTGGATCCTCTATGTTGCAACAGCCTACGACCACCGGCTCCCAAAGAAGTATGCCGGTGCCGTCTACCCATCGGACTTAAAGAAGTTGGAAGAGTACCTAGACCGATTCGGATACCTGGAGATTCAGGAGAGCGGAGGTTCTTCCGAATAAGCAAAAGGAGGGCCCTCTTTTATGGAACCACTCGTTCTTTTCGGTATAGTAATCGGTATACTCTCCTGGGAAAAAATCGACCTACTTCCCGATATTAAAACAGGAAACGAAATGGCCCTCTCCTACTTCCTCCAGCGTCGGGACCTGCTTTGAACACTCAGCGGTTGCCTTGAAACAACGGGGATGGAAGGCACATCCGGGGGGCCTTTCGGAGGGGCTGGGGACATCTCCTTTAAGTATTATCCGCTGCTTCTTCTGCCCGGGTTTCGGAACAGGAACAGCCGATAGCAGGGCCTGCGTGTAGGGATGCAGGGGCCGGGAAAAGAGTTCTTTTTTCTCCGCTATTTCAACGATACGGCCAAGGTACATAACTGCGACCCTGTCGGAGATATGTTCAACCACAGACAGATCGTGGGCAATAAACAGATAAGAAAGACCCATTGCATCCTGAAGCGATTTAAGAAGATTGATCACCTGGGACTGAATGGAAACATCCAGTGCCGATACCGGCTCATCGCAGACGATAAGTTTCGGCTCTAATGCCAAGGCCCGGGCAATTCCGATACGCTGTCTCTGTCCGCCGGAAAACTCATGGGGATAACGATCTACATGGGACTTTTCAAGTCCGACTTTTTCCAGAGTATCACAGACTTTATCATAACGTTCCCGGGGTGTTCCCAGCCCGTGAATTTTAAGACCTTCGCCCACTGAGTTACCTACCGTGAATCGGGGATCTAGGGAAGCAACGGGGTCCTGAAAAATTATCTGCATGTCGCGCCGGGCCCGCTTGAGATCCTCCGGAGATAAATCGAAAATATTTCTCCCCTGGAAAACCGCGCGCCCGGATGTGGGCGGCATAAGGTTTAAAATAGTCCGGCCTATGGTTGTCTTTCCGCAGCCGGATTCACCCACCAAACCGAGGGTCTCACCGGAATAGACTTGAAAACTGACATCTTCTACCGCTTTTACCCACCCCATGACACGCTTGGTAACTCCGGATTTTTGGGGAAAATATTTTTTTAGGTCCTGAACATCGAGGAGTACATTACTCATTTGCCTCTCCTTCCAACCAGCAGCGGCATAGATGTTCTTCTCCTCCCGCTGGAATCAACGGTGGTTCTTCCTTTTTGCATCGAGGCATACAAAACTCACATCGGGAGGCAAAACGGCAGCCTGTTATTTCATCGATCAGGTTCGGGACCGCTCCGGGAATAGAGTGCAGGACCTTTCTATCCTCGCCAAGCTTGGGAATGGACTTTAACAGCCCTTTGGTATACGGATGACGCGGGTCTTCAAAAAGCTCCTCCGCGTATGCCTGCTCAACAATGGCGCCGGCATACATAACGGCCACCCGGTCCGCGGTTTCCGCTATAACTCCCATATCATGGGTGATCATTATAATAGCGGTATTAAATGCGTTTCTAAGTTCCATTAAGATATCAAGAATCTGTGCCTGAATGGTCACGTCCAGTGCGGTTGTAGGTTCATCAGCTATGAGAATATCGGGGCTGAATGCCAGTGCCATGGCAATCATTACCCTCTGTGCCTGTCCCCCCGACATCTCGAATGGGTGTGAATCTATTTTTGTTCCAGCGTCGGGAATGCCTACCTGCTTGAGCAAATCGAGAGCCCTTGAACGAATTTCTCTTCTATCATACTTCGAATGGATCTGAAAAACCTCTCCTATCTGCCGGCCCACGGTAAACAGAGGATTCAATGTATTCTGGGGCTGCTGAAAAATCATGGATATGCTTTTACCTCTGATTTTCTCCATTTCTGTTTCGGGGAGTTCCAGCAAGTTTCTGCCTTTAAAGAATATTTCCCCGCTTACAATTTTTCCCGGTTTCGTTATCAGCCTCATAATAGAACGGGAGGTAACGCTCTTTCCGCAGCCTGATTCACCTACAAGTCCGAGGACTTCCCTGGGTTTTACCTGGAGACTGACCCCGTCAACCGCTTTGACAATGCCGTTTATTGTTCTGAACTGGGTTTTAAGGTTTCTCACTTCAAGAATAGTTTCCATGGGCCGGCCTCACACCTGGTCCATATGGGGGTCTAAAGCGTCCCTAAGACCGTCGCCCACAAAATTTACCGAAAGGACAGTAAGAGAAATCATCGCCCCCGGCGGAACCCAAAGCCACGGCATTGTAGCAAGGACCGACAGCTTCTGAGCATCCGTAAGCATCTGGCCCCAACTGGGAATGGGCGCGGGAACACCGAGGCCGAGGAAACTCAAGGAAGCTTCGGTCATTATAGCGATTGCAATTCCGAAGGTAGCGGCCACGGTAATCTGGCTGACCACATTCGGTAGTAAATGCTGAATTATTATATACCGCCCCGAAGCCCCCAGCGCCCGGGTAGCAGTAATAAATTCCATCTCCCGCAGACTCAAAATTTGCCCGCGCACCAGACGGCAAATCCCAGGCCAGCTTAAGAACCCGATAACGAGCATAATATTAACAATGTTCGCTCCCACCAGGGCAACAATCGTTATTATAATAATGAGCACGGGGAAGGTCATTACCGTATCGGTCAAACGCATAATAATCAAATCGACCCAACCGCCGTAGTATCCTGCCAAAGCGCCCAAAGTCGAGCCGATAAACGCGTAAATAATCACCGCTACCAGGCCAACCGACATGGACACCCTGGTGGCGTACACAAGTCGCGCCCAAACATCCCGCCCCAGAGCGTCGGTCCCCAGGATATACCCGTTACCGGGGGGCTGCTTCAAAGATGAGTAGTCCTGAAAATAGGGATCATGACTGGTAAACAAGGGCGCGAATACAGCCAGTATTACCATGGCCGTTAAAATTACTAAACCGACTATCGCGGGTTTGTGCATAAAAAAACGTCTTAGCCGGCGGCGGAATAAATTGTCGCTTCTTTTTTTCTTTTTCAGTTTCTTTTCCATATTTAGCTCAACTTAATTCGGGGATCAACCAACGCGTAGGCAATATCGGTTAAGAGATTCGCTCCTAAGACCATCAGTGCCGAAACAAGGTTCAATGCCATTAGGACCGGGTAATCCTGGTTCATTACAGCCCAGATATTCAAGGTCCCCAAGCCCTGCCAATGAAAGATCTGTTCGATAATTATGGCTCCGGAAAAAAGAGCGGGAATCCGCAGACCGATAACAGTAAGAATGGGAATTAAAGCGTTCGGGAAAGCGTGAACGTAAATTGCCCGCCACTTTTTCGCGCCTTTCGCCCGGGCCAAAACCATATAGTCTGATTTCAAACATTCCAGCATAGATGAACGGGAAAATCTTACCAGAGGTGCCGCGCCGCTTATCGTAAGCACCGTCACCGGCATTATCATGTATTTTATGGAATCGAAAAATCCTCCTGCCGCGCCGAGGGTGCTCATACCCGAGGTCGGCAGCCAGTCAAGTTTCAGGGCGAATAAAAAGATCATCCCTAAAGCAATAAAAAAACCGGGTAAACTTACGGATAAAAAGGAAAGGAACGTGGACAGATAATCCAACAGTGAATACTGTTTTACCGCCGAAAAAATCCCGATCGAGATTCCGAAGAATGAACTGAGCAGCAAGGCCAGTCCTGTAATCTTCAAGGTCGGCCAGAGCCTAAGAGATATCATCGAAGCGATCGGCTTTTTCACGATGATGGAATACCCCAGATTACCCTTCAATACCCTGCCTAACCAGGTGAAATACTGCACCGGCAGGGGATCATTCAATCCCAGACTTTCCCTTTCAGCGGCTATTCTTTCCGGTGAAAAATCTCCCACCGTCGGATCTATCATTCCGGTTACGGGATCGCCGGGAGCAAGCTGCAGCAAAGAGAAAATAATAATTGTTATTCCAAAAAGAACAGGTATTGATATAAGAATTCTTCGCAGAATATACTGTCCCACTTTTTTACTCCTACTCCCCGATATTCCAATGAGTACCGGCAATATGGCGAATATTGTCGTCGCCGTGAATATAATACACGGTGAAGAGGCTTCCGTCCTCGAGCTGGACCGTCGACGGATATCCCAGGTCGCGGCTTCCACCGTCGTCTCTTATAACAATTTCCTCGGAAATATTCCATGTTTTACCGCCGTCATCGCTTAAGCATGCCCGCACACCAAAGGGTTCCCTGCGATAGCCGTAACAGCAGAGGAGTCTCCCGTCGTTTAAGAGGTTTACAGACGGCGGGTGCCCCCACATGGGTGTTTTCGCAAGGTCCGTCCAGCTACTACCGCCGTCAACAGAAAAGGCGGTATACAAATACGTATAATCCCCCGGTTCCCCCGCGCGTAAAAGCGCAATCAGAGACCCGTCCTTTCGGGCGCATATCGATGGCTCTTCGAAACTTATTTTTCGGTCGGGATCTTCGGCGATCAGCGCCGATTCCCCCCAGGTCTTTCCCCCGTCCCTGGAGATAACGCTGTAAGCCCCGCACACCTTTTCCCCAAAACCAGCTCCATACATACCCATTATAAGGGTACCGTCGGAACCTTCCAAAACCGCGTCAGCGGTACCCGCCCGGGGAAGGGGGGTACTGGGGACCTCGGTCTTTTTTCTATCCCAGGACCTGCCTTGATCTTCGGAAAAAATGACGTAGGGTCCCATTACATCGGACCAGGAGTTATCGTACTGTTGACGCGCCGGGTACGGCAAGCGGTCCTTCTCGTCTTCCGGGACGACCCACCATTGAAAGAAATTCATTATTAGGCGGCCGTCGTTAAGAGATTGAACGGAACAATCCTGCTCTCCCCTTTCTTCATCAAAGGGCGCGAGTTTCCGGTAGTCCCAGCTTCGGCCATTGTCCCGCGATGTACAGAGCGCGATTCTCGCGCCCTTGTCCACATGATCATACTTATCCTGTTCCAGGGCCTTTACGCTGAATTCTCCGGCTTCGCGGAAACACACAAGAAGGGCGCCGTCCTTAGTTTTTGTAATATCCGGAAAACAGCTGTAACTCTTTTCGTCTTTGTAAACGCGATGATGTTCCATGTCTCTCCACAGCAATTTTACATCTAAAATTTGCCTCAAACGCTTTGAATAATGAACAAATTCAAAGAAATTGTTGATCAATTCTCAATATGAAAGGCTAAGGCCTTTCATATTGAGACAATTGCTGGTCTCTCCATTATACAAATGGAATATACAACGAGGTCCCCGCACAGTGTACTGTTACAAGAACCTCGTTTTTTTTGGCAATCAACAGCCGCAAACTAAGGTGACGGCCTTTTCTATAGCAGAGTTTATTCCACGAAATTCCAGTCGGCGATATTCCAGGTCAGATATCCAATATCGGAGCTTGCCCTCACACCCTTCAGATGGGGATTTTTCCCGACAAAGGAAGAGAGAGTCATGAAAAAGAGACTTGGTAATTCCTCATTAAGGATAGCGCTGGCCTCATGGTAGAATTCCGCGCGCACCTCCGGGTCACCGCTGGCCTTGCCCTTCTCCATCAGCTCGTCGAACTTAGGATTGGAGTATCCCATAACCAAGCTTGCCCATCCGGCTGTTGTCGTGTAATAGGCGGAACTGACGCTCGGGTCCGCTCCGAAACGGCCGCCGGCGTTAATTATCAAATCGCCATCCCCGGCAATTGCCGCGGTAATAAAGGCGGAACTAGTAACCATTTTCAGGTCCAGCCGAATTCCGATGTCCCCAAACTGCTGCTGCAGAAATTCGCCGATCTTCCTGTCCCTTTCAGAAGTATTTGAAAGATACACTAGAATTATTTTCTCACCTTCCCAGAGAGCGTTTCCGGAATCATCGAAATCAACACCGGCTTGCTTCATAAGAGATTTTGCCTTATCAAGGTCTCGTTCATATTCATTCAGATTCGGATTTACCGCCCAGGAAGGGCCAAAGATCGGGCTGTAGATAGGCTCTGCATATCCGTCGGCTACGACGTTTATCATGGAATCTACGTCTACAGCGTAGGCCAGGGCCTGACGAAAAGCCTTTTTCGCCAGATAAGGTTTAACTTCTTTCTCGATTTTCGAACCGTCGATATTTCCACCCCCTCCGCCTTCTTCCTTGGGAGCATTTTGTTTGTCGATATACTCCTGGGTCCGCCCGTCTACATGGGTAACCAGGTATCCGATACCGCCTATTGGTTCAACTCCAATATCATCGGACATCTCGAAACGGGCGACCTCATCTGAAGGAATGGAGGATATATCCAGCTCGCCTGCTGCTAACTGGGCCAGCTGAGTTGCCTCTTCCTCAAACATAACAATAAAAACTTCCTCAATCTGCGCTTCCTTGCCCCAGTAGTTCTCTTTCTTCCTCATATGAATGTGCTGGGTCTCAACGTACTCAACAAAGTCATACGGCCCGGATGTAACGGTCGGCGCATCGGCGTAAGAATGGGAACCGAGATCCTCGGGGGCCACATCTTTTAAGACATGCTTGGGCAGTATTCCGAGGTACGTGTTGTAAAGGAAGGAAGAATTGGGAACAGCAAGATCGATTCTGACCGTATGATCATCCAGAACAACTATTCCGCTGATCTCATCCGCCTTTCCTTCTTTATACTCAGCCAGTCCTTTAATATCTTTCAAGTTCTTAGACCATACCGATGAAGAAAAAGCGTCGTCCACCGCAAGTTTATAGGTAAAATACACATCCTCCGCGGTAAGGGGAACTCCATCGCTCCATTCAGCATTTTTCGGAAGGGTGAAGGTAAAACTTGTTGCTTCTTCGTTCACTTCAATCGAATCCGCCAGGTCTGGAATCGGATTGACCTCATTATTGAACCAGGTAAGAGCCGGCAGAATAAGGGGGTACGTCATGTACTGCGGGTTGCTCGTAGCCCAGATGGGAATAAGATGGTTCCCGGTCATACCGTTAGTCCCAATAAATACCTGACTAGGCAGCTCCTTCGCTTCCTCGGATTCAGCTTTCCCGCCGGCGAACACCACTGCCGATACCAGCAGCAGGGCAAAAACCACGATTAATACTTTTCCTTTCATTTTTTCCTCCTATTTTGTTCTACATTTATAACTTTTAGTATACAAAATAATTGCCTCATGTCAAGTTAAAATTGCGCTAAGAAAGATGAAAGAAAAATGAAAGAAAGATGATAATCATCCCCAGGTCGATGAGCGTCCACACCTCCCTCGATAACCGGCTTTTGCCCTCTCCTGCACCTGCCTCGGTACCAGGAAAGGTAAGGGTTCCCAACTTATAAACCGGGTAAGCCGGCGTTTGTACCTTCCAAGATCGGATAGATACATGACATCGTAAACATCCTTAGTTTTCTCAAACTGCTGATTTGCGCGGTGGAGGGTCTGATATTCCGGAATTATTCCGATATTGTCCTGCCCCAGAAGCCGTTTTCTGACTCCTTCGGCATCATCCATCATAATCGGCAATCCCTCCGCGTGAATGGCTAGAAACATTCGCAGGGCCTCCGCGAGCCTCCCCAGAGCCGGCGCCCTAATAATAATCTGGAACCCCTCTTTTTTGTAGCGTGGTCTTGTGACATACATATCGATATGGGTGGTATTTCCCCCGCGCTTGATCTCCCAGGGATGCCCGCCGGTAGTCCTTTTCGGATGGGTACCGTCTATCCAGGAAGCGAATTCATTTGGTGATGTCTCATCGATATCCAAAAGCCCTTCGTGCCTTCCGTCGGCATAGCGTTCGTACATCTCCCGTCCGGTGAGGTCCTCATCTACCTTGTCTTCCGGTCGTTTCCCCGCCAGGTAGGCAATGCGGCAATAGGCGAAAAAATCCCGGGCCGTCATGGTTTCTACCGTCGTCTGATCATCCCTGCTAAAAAATCCATTTTCCACAAGATCGATAAAGGTACAGCAACCATGCTCACCTATTTCACGGTCAAGTCGATACATGTCCGGAAGTGACGCGCGCACAAGGGCATGGGAAATTGTTCCAGTCCTTCGCTTAAGGGGATAGAGCCCTTGGATTTCCTGGGCCGCCTTGATCCAGTCTTTTTTCACCCTATTAGTCCATCTGTCCATTCCTTCAAAGAGGGGCCTCCATGACTGTTCCGTGTCAATCTCCCGGTACCCCGTTCCGCCGAAAAAGTTCGAGTACTCCGAAGGCTCTATCCTCCCTTGCGAAGAAATCTCTATCTGGGAGCTCTTACCGTCTATATGGGTTAGATACCAGGTCTCCCGGTATTTAATAATGTGCACCCGATGGGCCCGCTCCTCCCCTAAGGGAAATAGTATGTCCCAGAGGTGATCGTACCCCGAAAGCCGGTACTGGAAGCCCTCGAGTTTTTCTAAAAACTGATATACTAGAGTCTCAAAATTTATAGTTTTCCCTTTCATCACCTTTTACCGTTTTAATGGTAGTGTAAACACTATAATGTATCAAGCTTTCCTGGGTTGTTCCCCGCATGCACGGGGATGATGATAGCAGCTGGATTGGGACCTTTGGCATGCAATGAACAGTCCTGAAGCACATCAGATTAATCGATTGAAACCAATCCCCAGAGATCAATGCATCAATAAGGCTGACAAGGGTATGTACCTCTCCAAGAAACAGGGACGCGATTCTATTCATTTTTATGCGGGATAGCTATTCAACCCAATTTACTACATGTAATTCTTTAATTCTCGTAAATTCCTCTACATTATTGGTGACCAGTATCCCGTCATTGAACCGTACAATGGATGCAATGAATAAATCATTCGGACCGATTAAAATACCTTTTTTCTCCATTGTATTCCGGATATCAGCATACACATATGCCATTTGATCTTCAAAGGGTATAATTTCAAAGGGTTCGAGGAATTGTTCAACCTTCTTGACATTATCTTTCTTTTTCTGACTTTTGTAGGCGCCTAGTAATAATTCCGCTTTTACAATCGCGGGAATTGATATTTCATTGGGCGATAATGACATAAGTCTATCTCTGACAGATTTATATCTCCCATTGAGGAAATAGATACATGTATTCGTATCGAGAAAATACATCTACAGTTCTTCTCTTTTTACATCAGAAGATCTTTCTAGCTCTTTTGGTTCAAGAAAAGTCGCGTCAGAAATGGACCCAAACAAATTTTCATAATCCTTGGGGTAAACAGGGTCGACCTTTGAGCGTATTTGTTGCGCCACCCACTTTGAAATGGATAGCCTTTGCCTCTTTGCGGCGCTTTCAACCTTTTTCAATGTTGGTTCATCTATATACAGCGATATCTGCGGCACAGGATCCTCCTCTGTTTGAATATATTGTAAAGTCGTCTCCATGTCAAGTATACTTGCAAGTATACTTGACATAAAGGGTTTAGGGGGAGCTGTCTTGTTCTGTTTTGCAGGAATACAGAAATACAGAATTACAGTAAAATAACTTGCAAAAATGGTGATTAATACGTATGCTGTATTTATGAAAGTAACGCTTACGGTAACAGAAAGGGGAACGGTCACGCTTCCCGCTAAGCTCCGGAAGGAGATGGGTATTAAGGCGGAATCGTTGCTTATAGCGGAATCCACCGAGGAGGGAATCCTACTTCGGCCCGCTGTAGCCCTTCCTGTTGAGATATACTCCCGGGAGCGGCTGCGCGAATTTGAAGCGGCGGAGCAAGAGCTGGCTGAGTGGTATGGCAGTGATGCCCGGTGAGCAATGAAAATTTTTCTGGACGCGAATATACTTTTTTCGGCATCGTACTCCGATTCCATTATGCGGCGGCTGGTCAAGGATCTTAACAATAAATCCTGTGTGCTGGCTGCCGATCGGTATGTTATTGAAGAGGCGCTCCGGAATCTTTCGATCCATCGACCAGGAGCGATCCCCGAGCTTCATGATCTTGTCAAATTACTGACAATCGTTCCGACTCGCCTTTTTTCCGCTAAAATTCCTACAGATATTAATCTTCCCGATAAGGATGTTCCTGTGTTAGCCGCTGCGATTAATGCAAGCTGTGACATTTTGATGACCGGGGACTCCCGCCATTTCGGGCAGCTTTTCGGCCGGACTATCGGCGGGGTAACCATCCAGTCACCGGTTGATACGGCCCGGGCTGTGCTGGGGCAGCCTTGATTAAGCGTTTCGCGTGCTGCTGGGAAGCATTTGTTATTACCCGATACTTGAAATACTGATCCGTAGTTGACACTGCGTGAGCGAAAAAATGACATATGCTCATGTTAGATGGTGTAGCAGTGTCTTCCCGCATGCGCGGGGGTGTTTCCAACCATTAGTAAATGCCATCGTTGGCACCTTGTTTTTTCTGCAATACATTGTACCCAGAATCAGAAAAGCCACGGTTGACCTTTTAAAAGCGGCGAAAAGAAAGAACATGATTCACAGTATGGTGAAGGTGGATATTACCGAGGCAAGGAGGAAGCTGAGGAAATTAAAGAGAAAAGAGTATGCCTCCATAACCGGATACATCATTCGCTGTGTATCCGGGGCTGTTGAAGAAAATAAGCGGGTCCATGCCAATCATTCGTTACCAGGTTAAAAGAGATAAACGGAACAATTGAGGCTCTTTCAAAATGCTATTTTTCAGAGCCTCAATATTGGGTCGATTTTTTTATTCATTATGCAAGAATGAATAAAAAAATCTAAAGGTAGGGCCACTTTCAAAATTGGATAATTTTGAAAGTGGCTGAATTGAAAAAAGAGAACACCTCTGCCTTACCGTCAGCTTCGATCATGATATTGTAGACGGTGCTCCGGCGGCACGATTTATCCACACCATGACCAGACTGATTAAGTCAGGGCCTTCTCTGGATTATTCTTCCCTGTTCATATTAGTACTTGACACTAATAGTGTGATGCACTATCATTAACTATG